>NZ_DGMK01000002.1:187117-187292 GCF_002388365.1 Idiomarina sp. UBA4520
TTGCAGGGTGAGAAGAACGATGCAAATGACGCCCGGGCGATAGCCGAGGCGGCATCACGGCCTAATCGTCAGACGGTCAGGCTGAAAAGTATTGAGCAGCAGGATTTAGCTCTGATGGTGAATCAACGGGAAGGCTTCGTGCAGACGAGAACGCAGTTCTCGAACCGGCTAAGAG
>NZ_DGMK01000013.1:0-34456 GCF_002388365.1 Idiomarina sp. UBA4520
ACCAAAAAAGGCAATACCAAGCTGAGGACACTGCTGGTGCACGGAGCGCGCTCTGCGCTGCGGGTAGCGCAACAACGTGATGACCGACTGAGCCTCTGGGCACAGGATGTTGCCAAACGCAGGGGCAACAATGTTGCCGCAGTGGCACTGGCCAATAAGCACGCCCGGATAATCTGGGCGATGTTAAAGAATAAAGAAGATTACCGAATGGCTGCTGCTTAACAGCAACAGCGTTTAGTAAAAGAGCAAAGCGAAGGTTCATTCCTTCCGGGAGTTGCAAACGTAAGCAGGATGGTAAAATAGGGTAAACCGACGGCAACTGAGACTGGATAGCCTCAGTACACTCAGTACGTTAGCCTGATAAGCCAGTTGCCGTGCGGAGTTCATCCAGGCCAGGTGCGCAAAGCGCACCATAAACAGGCCGTATATATGCGAGCGCCCCGACATTTACCACAGGCTCACGTTGCAAAAACGGGAGGGGACCATATATGACGCTATTGCGTCAGGTTAGATATCTAAATTAATAAAATGAACTCTATGAAAATATTAGTTACAGGCGGTGCAGGCTTCATAGGCTCAGCGGTTATCCGCCACTTAATAAATGACACTAACCACAGCGTGGTCAATGTCGACAAGCTCACCTACGCAGGCAACTTAGAAAGCTTGGCATCCGTCAGCAACAATAAACGCTACGCATTCGAGCAAGTCGATATTTGCGACGCTAACGAAATAAAGCGAGTATTCGAGCAGCATCAGCCAGATGTAGTCATGCACTTAGCGGCAGAGTCTCACGTGGACCGCTCCATTGACGGCCCCGGTGAGTTCATGCAAACCAACATTATTGGTACGTATACTCTGTTAGAGCAGGGAAGAGCTTACTGGCAAAACTTGCCAGAGAATCAAAAGGCTACCTTTAAGTTTCACCATATTTCTACTGATGAGGTTTACGGCGACTTACCGCATCCGGATGAGCAAGAAGGTGAACTCCCACTATTCACCGAAACCACAGCCTACAAGCCCAGCTCACCGTACAGCGCTTCAAAAGCCAGTAGTGATCATTTAGTCAGGGCCTGGCATCGGACTTACGGACTGCCGACGGTTATTACTAACTGCTCCAATAATTACGGGCCATATCACTTCCCAGAAAAACTCATTCCGCTCATGATTTTAAATGCCTTAGACGGTAACCCCTTACCGGTTTATGGCAAAGGCAACCAAATACGGGACTGGCTGTATGTGGAAGACCATGCCCGAGCATTAGTCAAAGTAGCAACAGAAGGCAAAGTTGGCGAAACTTACAACATTGGTGGGCACAACGAAAAGCAAAACATTGAAGTTGTCACCACCATTTGCGACATACTTGATGAGTTAGTACCCACTAACAGCTCGTATAAAGACTTAATAACGTACGTTGAAGACCGCCCCGGCCATGACATGCGCTACGCCATTGACTCAACAAAAATTAAAAAGGACTTAGGCTGGGTACCTGAGGAAACATTCGAGTCCGGTATACGTAAAACAGTCCAATGGTACTTAGACAATCAGGAATGGTGTCAGCGAGTGCAGGACGGAAGCTACCAGCGAGAGCGGCTAGGAAGTGCGCAGTCAGGAGAAGTGGCATGAAAGGAATAGTATTAGCAGGCGGCTCAGGCACACGCCTATACCCAATAACAAAAGGTGTATCGAAACAGTTACTACCTATTTACGACAAGCCAATGATTTACTATCCGCTGTCGGTACTAATGTTGGCGGGTATTCGTGAAATACTCATTATTTCCACACCAGAAGACTTGCCAAACTTTGAAAAGCTATTAGGCGATGGTTCACAGTTCGGTATAGAGCTTAGCTACAAAGAGCAACCAAGCCCCGACGGCTTAGCTCAAGCCTTTATCATTGGCGAAGAGTTTATTGGTGATGACAGTGTATGCTTAGTACTTGGTGATAATATTTACTATGGGCATGGCTTTAGACCTAAACTGCTAGACGCTGTAAAACGAACTGAGACAGATGGTGGAGCAACCGTATTTGGCTACCAGGTAAAAGACCCTGAGCGTTTTGGCGTGGTGGAATTTGATAACGACAACAAAGTCTTGTCAATCGAAGAAAAGCCGACCCAACCAAAATCAGATTTTGCTGTCACTGGTTTATACTTTTACGACAATGATGTGGTTGAGATTGCCAAAAATGTTACCCCGTCGGCAAGAGGCGAGTTAGAGATAACGGATGTTAATAAAGCCTATTTAGACAAGGAAAGTTTAAATGTTGAGCTTTTGCGTCGAGGCTTTGCTTGGTTAGATACGGGTACACATGAGAGCTTGCTGGAAGCTGCGCAATTTGTTGAAACTATCGAAAGACGGCAAGGCTATAAAATAGCTTGCTTAGAAGAAATTGGGTTCAATCAAAAATGGTTATCTGAATCACAGTTACTAAATAACGCTGAACAGTTAAAGAAAAATGGATATGGTCAATATTTGTTAGACTTGGTAAAAGGCAATTAGACAGCCGTGATACTTCATATTGCGAATCTGGATAAATTCATTCCCCCCTTCATTAAATTTGTAAATGAAAACTTTGATGGTAAAGAACACCTATTTTGTGTTTTAGGTAACAATAAAAAATATCCAATACCTCAGCAAAATAATCTTAAAATATCCAAACCCACACTAATTGGTGCTTTAAAACATTATGCGCGAGTTTTTAGGGATATTCAGTGTGCAGAAAAGGTAATTTTGCATGGACTATTTGATGTTCGTCTAATCATTTTACTTTCATTGATGCCGTGGGTTTTAAAGAAGTGTTACTGGGTTATTTGGGGTGGCGATTTATACTCTTATCAGAAGCCAAAACTAAGGAAAAGAGATAAAGTTAAAGAGATGCTCAGAACTTTTGCCATAAAGCGTATGGGCTACTTGGTGACTTATATACCTGGTGATGTAGCCCTTGCAAGGGAATGGTACGGTGCTAAAGGCCAATACAAAGAATGCATAATGTACGTTAGCAATATTATGGATGAAAAATTCATCGCAAACGAGTTCGAACGGAAAGAACCAGCGAATGAAGCTATAAATATTATTGTTGGGAACTCTGCGGATCCAAGTAATAACCATATAGAAACTTTAACAAAGTTAGCTGACTATAAAGAGGCTGACATTCGCTTATTTGTTCCCTTGTCTTATGGCGATAAAAAACACGCAGAAAAAGTCATATCTTATGGCAGACAAGAGTTTGGAGAAAAATTTGAACCCTTAACGAATTTTATTCCATTAAATGAATATCTAAACATTCTTAGAACAACCGATATAGCAATTTTTAACCATAAGCGCCAGCAGGCAATGGGAAATACAATTACCCTTTTAGGTATGGGTAAAACAGTTTATATGCGACCAGATTTCACGCATACGCAGTTTCTTAGCTACCTAGGCATTACATTTTATGATGTAGCTAATTTTAAGTTAGAGAAGCTAGATGACGAAGTCGCAACACGCAATCAACATATTATTTATAAATATTTCAGTAAAGAGAATCTGGTTAAACAGTTAAAATATATATTTGAGTGATTTATGGCATATTTAACAGAAAGTGAATTAAAGAATAAAGGCTTCAAGCATGTAGGAGCAAATGTGCTGATTAGCGAAGATGCCCGTATATATAACCCAGAATTAATAAGTATAGGTGACAATACACGTATCGATGACTTTTGCGTCGTTTCGGGGGCAGTTAGTTTTGGTCGAAATGTGCATATTGCACCGCAATGCCTAGTAGCGGGTGGAGAAAAGGGAATAACTTTCTCTGATTTTTCAGGACTTGCTTACCAATGCCAAGTATTTGCCCAGAGCGATGATTATTCTGGCCAAACCCTGACCAACCCAACTGTTCCTGCAGACTATAAAGCTGAAAAAAAAGCTCCGGTAGTTCTTGGGCGACATGTAATAGTAGGGGCTGGTAGCTTGATATTCCCTGGTGTCACTATAGCTGATGGGTGTTCAGTGGGAGCCCTTTCCTTAGTAAATAAAAGCACTGAGTCATGGGGGATTTATGTTGGTAACCCTGCCAAGAGAGTTAAAGAGCGAGACAAAGGGCTGCTCGATTTGGAACAACGCTACTTAAGCAAAGGGTAAAGTTTTACGATGAATATTAAAGCAAAGATCGCATTAGTTACAGGTGGAAGCAAAGGGATTGGATTAGAGATATCAAAGCGATTAGTTGAGAAAGGTGTAAAAGTTATAAGCTTGACTAGAACTACTTATAAACCTATTCAGTCTAACTTTTTTGAAGAATTCAATGTTGATTTAAGCCATGACGATAGCGGTGAAAGGGTTTTAGATTACTTGCGACTGAATGAAATCAGCGAAGTATCTTATTTGGTCAACAATGCGGGGGTGACCAAAGACTCTTTAATCGAAAAAATGAACGTCGGTGATTGGAATACCGTTCTAGATTCAAACTTAAAGTCTGCTTTTCTTATTACTAAATCCTTACTCCCGTTGTTACGCGAGTCAGATACTCCAAGTATAGTAAATGTCAGTTCCATAATTGGTAATGTAGGAAATATAGGACAGTCTAATTATTCAGCTTCGAAAGGTGCTTTGGTGTCACTGACAAAAACCTGGGCTAAGGAGTTTAATAGAAAGGAACAGAAAATCCGAGTGAATAGTGTTTCGCCTGGGTTTATAGCAACAGAGATGCTTAAAAGTGTCCCTGAAAAGTTTTTAAATAAGGTTACAGAACAGACCCCGTTGGGTCGATTGGGAACCGCAAGAGATGTTGCTGATGTAGTTGCATTTCTTCTAAGTGATGAAGCAAAATTCATTAATGGAGCTGACGTGCCCGTTGATGGTGGTTTAGTCTGGTAGTTCAACATTGAGTTGGTGAGTATTTTTAATGATTCCATTTAATAAACCACCTCTGACAGGTGACGAAGTTCGGTACATTACAGAAGCGTTACAGTCCAATAAAGTTTCGGGTGATGGCCCTTTTGGAAAACGCTGCCAGCAATGGTTTGAAGAAAAGCTACCAACAAAAAAGGCTCTTTTAACACCTTCTTGTACCGCAGCGCTTGAACTTGCTGCGATTCTTATAGACATTCAGCCGGGTGACGAAGTCATAATGCCGAGTTATACGTTCGTCAGTACGGCTAACGCATTCGTGTTACGAGGGGCAAAAATCGTATTTGTTGATATACGCCCCGATACAATGAATATTGATGAAACACTAATTGAGTCAGCGATTACTGAAAAAACTAAAGCAATAATCCCCGTCCATTATGCTGGTGTTGGTTGTGAAATGGATGTGATTATGGATGTTGCGAATAGGCATGGTTTATTTGTTGTGGAAGATGCAGCTCAAGGCATGATGAGCTCTTATAAAGGGAAAGCGTTGGGCACGATAGGCCACCTTGGTGCTTTTAGTTTTCATGAAACTAAAAACTATACTAGTGGTGGGGAAGGTGGATTGCTGATTATCAATGACGACCGCTTCAAACAACGAGCTGAGATCATCCGCGAGAAGGGAACAAATCGCAGTCAGTTCTTCAGAGGAATGGTTGATAAGTATCAATGGGTTGATGTTGGAAGTAGTTATCTACCTAGTGAATTACAAGCAGCGTATCTTTGGGCTCAGCTTGAAAGTGCAGGAAAAATTAATGAGGCTAGATTAAAAGTTTGGCACAAATATCTTTCAGAATTAGCTACCTTAGAAACCAGTGGCTTTATAGAGCTACCCACTATTCCTGAAAGCTGTATTCATAACGCCCATATGTTTTATCTTAAGGTTTCAAATTTGGAAGAGCGTTCTGAATTGATCAAGTTTCTTAAAGAACAAAAAGTAATGGCTGCTTTTCATTATGTTCCTCTCCATTCCGCAAGTGCAGGTAGTCGTTTTGGACGCTTTCATGGGCAAGACAATTACACGACTCAGGAAAGCGAGCGTCTTGTTCGCTTGCCATTATGGTATGGCATGACAGAGCAAGATCAAAATCAGGTTATTTGCGCTATTAAAGAATTTTACGCGTGACACCAAGAAAAATCCTCAGTTTTGCAATAGGTCCTGTTGGCGGGGCCCTTCTCGGACTTATAACCCTACCTTTAGTCACTTGGTTTTTTGCTCAAGAAGATGTGGGGCGCCTGTCAATGCTTCAAGTGACTTTAAGTTTTGGCGTGCTGCTGTTCAGTCTTGGGTTAGATCAAGCCTATGTAAGGGAATTTCACGAGCGAGAGGATAAACCCGCATTGCTCAAACAGGCTGCCGCGCCAGGATTATTACTGCTTGCATTTACTATTACAGTTTTATTATGTTTTGGTGAGCTAATTTCAAACTTATTGTTTGAAGTTCCTGCGGTCCACCTGAGCCTTCTGGTTACGCTTGCTTTGTTAGCCAGTTTTACGTCACGCTTTTTATCGTTAGTTTTGCGCATGAACGAACGCGGACTAGCCTATTCAATGAGTCAGCTTTTACCAAAATTGCTACTTGTTTCTATAATTGGCTTATACGTATTATTTGGGGCAGATAAAACCTTAACAAACTTAGTCGCGGCAATGACTGTTTCTTTCGTCGCAGTAACATTGGTATTTGCGTGGAATACTCGGGAAGAGTGGTCGAAGGCGGTGTCCGCGCCTTTTAATCTAAACGAAGTTAAATCGATGCTGAGATTTGGTCTTCCACTAATTCTAGGAGGGCTTGCTTTCTGGGGGCTTACAGCACTTGATAAAGTATTTCTCCGCACATTTTCGAGTTATGAGGAGTTGGCGGTATATTCCGTTTCCGTCAGCTTTGCTGCGGCAGCTACTATATTTCAAAGTGTTTTTTCGACCGTATGGGCACCTACAGTTTATAAATGGGCAAGTTCAGGCGAAGGATTTGAAAATGTTGAAAAGGCAACACGTTTTGTTCTGGCTATAGTTGTACTCTTATTTTGCTTAGCAGGCCTATTTTCCTGGGTTGTAACTTATTTACTTCCAACCGCTTACAGCTCCGTGCAATGGATTTTAGTCTCCTGTTTAGGATTTCCTCTTCTTTATATGCTTTCCGAAACTACAGTAGTTGGTATTGGCATCTCTCGGCGCAGCTCTTTCGCGATGTTAGCTGCGTTAATTGCGTTTGGGGTGAATGTAGCAGGTAACTTTTGGCTCATACCTATATTTGGTGCTAAGGGGGCGGCAGTTAGCACGTGTGTTTCCTTCTTAGTATTTTTCGTATTACGAACTGAGTTTTCCATATATTTATGGCGAAAAATGCCTCGTGGATTTCTGTATACATATACTTCTTTGTCCGTTTTTTTTGCTTGTATCTTTACTTTGTATGGTAATGATATCGGCAAGCCAATGTCAGTCGCTTGGGGCGTTTTGCTGTTGACTGGTTTCGCTAGCTTTAGGCGAGAGTATCTATCAGCTTATAAATTTTTTCGTAATAAAATTAAGGTTTCCTCTTAAAATATATAGGTTTTTCTTGTGAGATAGCTTTTAAAACTGCTAATTTTTAATTTAATAACGACAGTATTATCAAATAGTAAGGAAGTATGGGTGGGGGTAGGTTTCAAAAAAGAAAAAATATTTAGTGTACTTATAGTATTCTCGGTTTTTGTTTTAAGTATAATTATATCTCCCTTTTATGTTTTAGAAGATCAGGAGGTATATAGGAAAGTCTATTCTGAGATTCAGGGTAAAGGCTTGATTGAGGCGTATGCCATATATAAGAGCCAAATTTTTACTAATGAAATCGGTCACTTTTTTTTAATATGGTTAATATCAGATTATTTCGATAAAGATTTAATAATGGCCTTGATAAATTCTGCGCTTGCATATTTTTCAATTAAAATCCTAAGGCGGTATGGTGCTCATTTTTTAGTTGTTTTTAGCGTAGTTGTTTTAGGTTACTACTCTTGGGTTTTATTTCTGTCTGCCGAGCGTTTGAAGATATCTGTTGCTTTTTTGATGGTTGCTATTTATTTGTCTGTTAACGGAAAAAGAAAATCATCCTTTTTTTTATACCTTTTCTCTTTAATTACTCACCTTCAAAATTTAGTTGTAGTTTCAATTTTACTCGTCGGAAACTACTTTAATGATGTTAAGAGAGCGCTTTTCTCTGGAAGGGTTTCGAGGAAGAACCTAATATTTTTATCAATATCATTTTTTTCTCTAATTATAGTTGCCGCTTTCTTTTCTTCTCATATCCTATCTAAAATATCTGCTTATAACTCAGATAAGAGCTTTGTTGATTTCTTGAGAATATCTCTATTTTTGTTTGCCTCGTTGTATTACGGCCATAGGGACGTGGGAAAGGTGGTTTTGATCTTTTCTGTCCTTTATGTAGCTATATTCTTTGTTGGCGGTGAAAGAATAAATATAATCGGTTATTATGTTTTTCTTTATTTTTGCCTTAGAAAAAGGCAGGGGATTAATGTTGGCTTTTTCTTGGTTACCGGGTACTACTTTCTTAATCTTATTAATTATTTGTCAAATGTCTTTCAATGCGGCTCTAATAACCCTTGTTAAAAATTATGAAAAATAAAACGATTTTGATAGCAAATACGCCTTCCCATTATAGAAAGGAAATTTATAAGAAGCTCTCAGAGCTGGGGGTTGATTTTTACTTTTCCGATTTGGATACTTCCATTAAGTCAATGGATGTTAAAGAGTTAAGGAGTAAAGCTGAAATTGGAAATTATTTAGGTAAGGAAGGTCAAGTTCATTTTCTACAAGGAGCTGTCAGGAAAAGCTTACAGTATGATTCAATCATTGCTGTTGGAAATTTTAAAAGTATACATGTTTGGTTAATCTTGTTTATTTCTATTTTTAGTAGAAAAAAGATCTATCTATGGACTCACGCTTGGTATGGGAGAGAGACTTTTTTTAAAAAACTTCTTAAAAGAATTTACTTTAAACTGTCTGAACAGGTTCTTACTTATAATGAGAAAGCTAAAGAACTAATGGTCAATGAAGGCTTTGAAGAGTCAATTATCACACCAATATATAACTCTTTAGCGTCTGATTTTCAAAAAGAAGTTCGACACCATCTTTTGGCTAGTAACGAAATCAAGCTTGGGTATGAATTCAATAGGTCTCGACCTTACTTCCTTTTTATTGGCCGAATAACTGATAATAAGAAACTATCACTCGTGCTGGATGCAATGAAGTTGATTGAAGATAAAAGTTTTGATTTTAGAGTGGTAGGCCCGGAGGTAGATAATGGTTTTCTACGGAAAAAAGCATTAGAGCTAGGCCTTGCGGATCGGGTGAAGATCGAAGGTGCAATATATGACGAAGCGGTTTTAGGCAAATTTATTGGGAATGGAATTGCTTGTATTGCCCCCGGTAATGTAGGGCTGACAGCAATACACTCTATGACTTTTGGTACACCTGTGATAACTCATAGCTGCTATGAACTACAAATGCCAGAGGTTGAAGCTGTCATTAATGGCCAGACTGGTTGCTTATTTGACTACGGCTCAACGAGAAGTTTGGCTGAATGTATGATAAAGATCTTGAGATATAACCAAAGAGAATATGAAGCTATTAGCCGTAACTGCATGAATCTAATCGATTCTAAATGGAACACGGAAAATCAAATTAAAATTTTCAAAAGGATTCTGGGAGTTACCAGTTAAAAGTTTTTCATAGGAGTATATAGTGAAACTATTGGATTGCACACTTCGAGACGGTGGCTATTATAATAGCTGGAATTTTCCTGTAGATGTCGTTTACGAATATCTAAATGCGATGTCTGCTAGTGGGGTAGATGTCGTTGAGCTTGGTCTTCGTTCACTGAAGAATCAAGGCTTTAAAGGGGCTTCAGCTTACACTACAGACGAGTACTTAGACAGACTGCCAATTCCAGAGAACTTAGAAGTGGCTGTGATGGTTAATGCTTCTGAGCTAGTTGGTAAACATCCGCTTGAAGATTGCTTGCTACAACTATTTCCTCAAGCAATGTCGAATAGCCCTGTAGACATGGTTCGTATAGCTTGCCATGTTCATGAGTTTGAAAAAGCTTTACCGGCGTCCACTTGGTTGAAGTCGAAAGGTTATAAAGTTGGCTTTAATTTAATGCAGGTTGCGGATAGGACAGACGAGGAAATATCAGCCCTTGCTAAGTCGGCCGCTAATTATGACCTAGATGTACTGTATTTTGCGGACTCTATGGGAAGTATGACCCCTGAACATTGTACAAAGATAATTAGGTTATTAAGAAAATATTGGAAGGGGGCTTTAGGCATTCATACCCACGACAATATGGGGTTAGCTCTTCAAAACACGATGGAGGCTTTCAATGAGGGGGTTACTTGGTTAGACTCAACAGTAACTGGCATGGGACGAGGTCCTGGTAACTCTAGAACTGAAGAGTTGGTGATTGAGGCGGCAGAAAAAAGAAATAGCCAAGTTAACCTTATTCCTATTATGTCTATTATTCGTCGATATTTCCAGCCACTGAAAAACGAATATGGTTGGGGCTCTAACCCTTATTATTATCTTTCAGGAAAATACGGTATTCATCCAACTTATGTTCAGGAAATGCTGGCTGATCCAAGGTACAGTGAAGAAGATATTTTAGCTGTAATTGAACATTTGCGTACTGTTGGTGGTAAAAAATTCGATCCTTCAGCGCTGGGTGTTGCTCGCCAGTTTTATTTCGATAAGCACGAGGGATCATGGTCCCCTGTTGATACATTTAAAAATAGAAATGTTCTTCTTCTTGGTAGCGGTCCGGGAGTTTCGGAACATAAAGCAGCGCTTGAAAGCTATATAGAAAAAGAGCGTCCTTTAGTTTTGGCATTAAATACTCAGACGTCTGTAAAAGCCGAGATGATTGACTTTCGTTTGGCTTGTCATCCGGTGCGGCTATTAGCGGATTGCGAACGACATACTAAGTTACCACAACCACTAATTACTCCGTTTTCGGCACTTCCGTCAGATGTTCAACAGTCCTTATCCAGTAAAGAAGTATTTGACTTTGGTTTAAATGTAGAAGACGGAAAATTCGAATTCGAAAATACGTACTGTACTTTACCTAATTCTTTAGTTTTTGCCTATGCACTAGCCGTAGCAACTAGTGGTCGGGCGAAGAACATTTTAATGGCCGGGTTTGACGGTTATGGCGCGGACGACCCGCGAAGTCAAGAGATGAATGAGCTTCTAGAGCTATATCAAAAGAGTGAAAAGTCAGTTCCATTAACTGCAATTACGCCAACACGATATGGAATGCATAGCGAATCTATCTATGCGTTATAAAAGGGTAATTTTTGTATGCGAAGTGTTGTTCTAATTCCTGCTCGCTTTAGCTCGAGCCGATACCCAGGAAAGCCTCTGGTTAACCTTTTAGGTAAACCTATGATCATATGGGTAGCTGAACTTTCTGAAAAGGCGGTGGGACGAGATAACGTCTATGTCGCGACAGAAGATAAAAAAATAGCTGATGCAGTAAAGGAGGCTGGTTTTCAGGCTGTAATGACCTCAAGTGAAGCGTTAACGGGAACGGACCGTTTAGCCGAAGCTGCTATGCAAATTGACGCAGACATTTTTATAAACGTGCAAGGTGACGAGCCGTTAGTTGATCCGGAGGACATTTTAAAGGTGAGGGATGCCAAAATTAGCGATACTAGCGCCATTATTAATGGGTTTAGCTGGCTATCCGAAAGTGAAGACCCTCACAGCGTAAATATTCCAAAAGTAATAACTAATGAGAAAAATGAGTTAGTGTACATGTCACGCGTGGCTTTACCGGGCTTTAAGGATCATACGCATGCGCCAGTAAATTACAAAAAGCAGGTTTGTATTTATGCATTTACCAAGAATGAGTTGAATGCTTTCAGGGAATTTGGTCGAAAAAGTGAGTTGGAGCAGAGTGAGGATATTGAGATCCTGCGATTCTTAGAGCTTGGCAAAAAGATCAAGATGATAGAGACACGGCCGGGTAGTTTAGCTGTAGATATACCGAGTGATGTTGAAAAAGTTGAGAGTGCTCTTAGGGATAATCTCCAATAATGAAACTTAATGTAACAAGCTACTCGACACTGGTATTTGACTGCGATGGTGTTGTTCTTGACTCGAACAAGGTAAAAACCGAATCATTTTATAGAGCAGCTCTTCCATATGGAGAGAGAGCAGCAGATGAACTGGTTGAGTATCATGTAAAGAACGGCGGAGTGTCGCGTTACAAGAAATTCTCCTACTTTTTAGACCACATTGTTAAGAAGCCTTCTGAGATCGCCCTTAAGAGGTTACTAGATGATTACGGTGCTAACGTTTGGGATGGGCTGAATAGTTGTTCTATAGCTCCGAACTTGGAAAGGCTCCGCAACAAGACACCCGATGCTCGTTGGCTAATTGTATCAGGAGGGGCTCAGTCAGAGCTAAGAGAGATCTTCAAGATGCGGGGGCTCAGTGGTTGGTTTAATGGTGGTATTTTTGGTAGTCCGGATACTAAAGAAGAGATTTTGAGCAGAGAACTAGAGTGCGGCAACATTGTTAGGCCTGCTCTTTTTATCGGTGATAGTAAGTATGATTTTGAGGCAGCTAAATCAGTTAGTTTAGACTTCGTTTTTTTAAGTGGCTGGAGTGAAGTAAAGGATTGGGAATCATGGGTAGCTGAAAATAGTATTTGTGCGACTAGAAATATGGAATCTTTAACGAGCCTAGAGCGAGAGTAGTTGAAAGTGCCAAAGGAAAAACAGCTCAGTGATTACATAAATGAGCTTACATTATATTATGGTGCACGCCCTGAAAGGCAGTACGATGGTATGTCAAAAGCATTAAGTCTACTTTTATGGTGGCTAGTAGCATTCCCAGCTTTATTTACTATAACTGCTATTTATTCCTTTATTCTTTTTATATTTCCTAGAAAAGTGGACAGACACGCTAAATGTGAAGCTAAGATCTGCGTTGCTAGAACGTTTGCGACTTCCAGTAAATTAGGTTTCCTTGAAGAAGAATCCGTAAGATTTTTTTCAGAGAACCCCTTTAGCAAGTTAAATAAGAGCAATATCTACAACTTACCGTTTAAGCATCGACTGATAGCCTTTTTTAGATCTTTTTCTGTTTTTTTCAAGGATTTCCCCAAGCTTAGTAGCGAAGCGTCAAATTACTTGCCATTACGCGACTCCTTTAGAGCGATAAAGTTATACATTCCCCGGTTTGCTCACAAGGTGAATTTTACTTCGTACTTTTCGGAACTTCTTGATCTTTATAACCCTACTGCAGTAATAACCGGTAACAAGGAAGATCGCTTTGCTTTATCAGAACAAACTATCTGCAAGGAGAAAGGTATTAAGCTGGTTTGTTATCCGCATGGTTTGGAGTATGCAATTCAATTGCCGAGAGGAGTGGTTGGAGACGCATTCTACTGCTATTCACAGGCTACAAAAAAGTATTATGAAGAGATTTATAAAAGCTTTGATCAAACCTTTATATATTCTCCAGAGGTTGTACAAAAACTTCTGGGGCGTCAGGTTGAAAAGAAAAACGTAGAGAGAAGGGTTGTGTTTTTTCCTGAATCTAGAGGAAAGGACATTAACCTCATGATAGTATCTCTCCTACTTGAGAAAGGACTAGACGTATACCTAAAACTACATCCGTTAGACTCAGCAGATAGTTACATTGAGCTAGGCTTGCCTTCTGAAAAAATTATTGAAGACTTTAATCAAGCTATATTAGGTAATGTGATTTTGGCTAGAAAGTCTACGGTCCTGCTAGAAGCTATATATTCGGGAAGTTTGTCTTGCGCTCTACTGTTTAATTCGGAAGATAACAAAGCGTTTCATGAGCAGTTTCCATCATTGTGGGATGACCGAATTAAACAGGTAACAGATATAGACGAACTGATGCAGTGGTTAAGTTCAAAGCTAGATTAACCTTTAATTTTAGTTCAGGGTTTCAAAGTTATTTATAGGTGAATTTTTAATGTTTCAAAATAAAACCCTCCTCATAACTGGTGGGACAGGTTCGTTTGGAAATGCAGTCCTGCGTCGGTTTCTTGATACGGATATTGCTGAAATACGAATTTTTAGCCGTGACGAAAAAAAGCAGGATGATATGCGCAAAGCATATAATCATCCTAAACTGAAGTTTTACATTGGCGATGTGCGCGACTATCAAAGCGTCTTAAACGCAACTCGTGGTGTTGACTTTATCTACCATGCGGCTGCTTTAAAGCAAGTTCCGTCTTGCGAGTTTCACCCAATGGAAGCTGTAAAAACAAATGTGGTGGGTACTGAAAACGTCCTAGAAGCGGCTATTCAAAATGAAGTTAAAAGGGTTGTTTGCTTAAGTACAGATAAAGCTGTTTACCCTATTAATGCAATGGGTATTTCAAAAGCCATGATGGAAAAAGTTATGGTGGCTAAATCGCGTAACGTAGATGAGAATAAGACCGTTATTTGCGGGACTCGTTATGGCAACGTTATGGCTTCTCGCGGCTCGGTAATTCCTCTATTTGTTGACCAAATTAGAAGTGGTAAATCAATCACTATTACGGATCCTAACATGACGCGTTTCATGATGACTTTGGACGATGCAGTCGACTTGGTGCTATACGCATTTGAACACGGGACGAACGGCGATATTTTCGTTCAGAAGGCTCCAGCTGCGACTATTGAAACGTTAGCAAAAGCTATTTTGTCCTTCGTTGATAAAACAGAACATCCCATTGAAACTCTAGGCACACGCCACGGTGAGAAGCTTTACGAAGCGCTTTTATCGCGGGAGGAAATGGTTTGTGCAGAAGATATGGGTGACTATTATCGTGTACCGCCCGATCTTCGAGACCTAAATTACTCTAAGTATGTTGACCAAGGCGATAATAGAATAGAGCAGGTTGAAGACTATAATTCCCATAATACTGAGCGCTTAGATGTTGAGGGAATGAAACAGCTATTGAATAAACTACCGTTCATGCGTGCGTTCGCAAATGGCGAATATATTAACCCAGAAGGTTAGTTATGAAGTTACTGATTACTGGCGCAAATGGTTTTGTTGGTAAAAACCTCACTGCTCACATCGATGAAATGGAAGGTATTGAGTATGTTAAGTTCACGAAAGACCATAAAGTATCTGAACTTAACGAATTGCTAAAAGGTGTTGACTGCGTTATTCATTTGGCAGGTGTGAATCGACCTGAAAATAAAAGTGAATTTTTTGAAGGAAATACTGACCTTACAAAAGAGTTACTAAAGACATTAAGCGAGCAGCCCAAACCCTTACCGGTTATTTATAGTTCGTCTATTCAGGCTGAACGTGATAATGCTTATGGTAAAAGTAAGCGTCAAGCAGAAGAATTAGTCAAAAGTTACGCAGAAGATAATGCCACGCCTGCAAAGGTTTACAGACTAGCTAATGTGTTTGGTAAGTGGTGTAAACCAAACTATAACTCAATGGTAGCAACCTTTTGTCATAATATTGCTCGCGACCTTCCTATACAAGTCAACGATGCCGACGCCAAAGTTAAACTTGTTTATATTGATGATGTAGTCAAGGAGTTCATAGGAGCGGCATGTGACCTAGTTTCCGGTAAGAATAAAAATGAACAAAACGAGAAGCTAAGTGAAGTGCTTCCTGTTTATGAGCAAACAGTAGGTAGCATTGCAGAGCAACTGCGTTTATTCAAAAACAGTCGCGACACTCTTGTTACAGAGAAGGTTGGCGATGGCTTTACCCGGAAACTGTATTCAACTTACGTCAGCTATTTACCCAAAGACCGCTTCTCATACGAAGTACCTAAACATGGCGACGAGCGCGGTGTTTTTGTTGAAATGTTAAAAACTAAGGACTCGGGACAGTTTTCATTTTTTACTGCTCATCCGGGAGTGACCAGAGGTGGGCACTATCATCATACAAAAAATGAAAAATTCCTGGTTATAAAGGGCAAGGCACACTTTGGCTTTCGTCATATGGTGACTAACGAATACCACGAACTTTTTACCAGTGGCGATAAACCAGAAATAGTGGAAACAGCCCCTGGTTGGAGTCATGACATTACTAATGTCGGCGAGCACGAAATGGTTGTGATGCTCTGGGCGAACGAGATATTTGATCGTGATAATCCTGACACTTACTACGCACCGGTAAAGCTTTCATGAAAAAATTAAAAGTAATGACTATTCTGGGGACACGCCCAGAAATAATACGTCTGTCTCGCGTTATGGCAGCGCTAGATCAGGTAGTGGAACATAAAGTCGTTCATACTGGTCAAAACTACGACTATGAATTGAACGATGTCTTTTTTGAAGAGCTTGGTGTACGTCAGCCCGATCACTTTTTAAATGTTGATACCTCTTCGTTAGGTAAAAGTCTTGGCGAAATTTTAATAAAAACAGAACAGGTTATTCTTGAAGAGAAACCTGATGCTGTTTTGGTCCTAGGTGATACAAACAGTGCTGTAGCCACTATGATGGCAAAACGAATGAAAGTACCTACCTACCATATGGAAGCAGGTAACAGAAGCTTTGACGCCAATGTTCCAGAAGAGATTAATCGCAAGCTGGTCGATCACTTAGCAGATTTCAATCTTGTTTACACAGAACATGCAAGACGACATCTTTTGAGTGAAGGGCTCTCCCATCGCTTTATTTACCTTACCGGTTCGCCGATGCGAGAGGTTTTAGAGCATGTATTACCTTCAATTCAGAAGTCTAATATTTTGGATACCCTGAAGCTTGAGAAAAATAAATACTTTATTGTTAGCGTTCACAGAGAAGAGAATGTGGATAGTAAAGAGAACCTCAAGAGAGTCGTTGAGTGCTTAAGCACTCTATATGAAACCTATGGTTACCCCGTTGTTGTCTCTACACACCCTAGAACGCGAAATAGGCTAGAAAAGCTCGGGTTGACTGAGGACTTAGAAGGTATCCAGTTCTTAAAACCTTTTGGCTTTTTTGATTACAACAAGCTGCAAATGGATGCATTTTGTGCTATTTCCGACAGCGGAACTATAAGCGAAGAGTCTTCAATTTTAGACTTCCCTGCCGTGACATTACGCCGCTCCATTGAACGCCCCGAAGCGCTCGATACCGGTGCTATAGCGTTAACCGGCTTGGATAAGCAAATGCTCGTTGACGGAGTTCGCATAGCTACAAGCTCTCGCGATGTCTTTTCTGATACAGAACGTGAAACTCCGGAAGAATACAAAATTCGAAACACTTCAGAGCGAGTTGTTCGTTTAATTACTGGGACTGCGAAATTAACTCCGCATTGGAAAAATATGGACTCATTTAGTCGGTACGATTGGTAATGCTTAAAAAGAAGTATGATTTAGCGATTATTAACCGATCCTTTTGGCCTGTTTACCCTGTCGTTGGGGAGGGGCTTCTCAGGTTGGCGGAAAGTCAGGCAAAAAATAAGAAAGTAATCATTTATTCTCAGGGAAAAGAAAAGCTGTCTAAGCTTTTCTCGAAATACTCCAGAGGCGAGGGGCTAGATTCAAAAACTTTCTTAAAGCCCGCCAAATCGGACTCAAGTTTGTTGAAAAGAATAGCAGAGTCTATTTTCTTTATGTTTTGGGTGTTAGTTCAGCTAATTCGAACTAGGCCAAAAGTTGTTTATATTTCAACTGATCCCCCCATCGTAGTCCCATTTATTGTATCGATATACAGCAGACTTTTTAGTGCTCAATATATCTATCACCTACAAGATATTCACCCTGAAATTACCTCTATATACCTAAAAAAAAGCAGCTACCTCTTTAAGATTGTAAAGGCTTTAGACAACTTCACGCTAAGGCACGCTCGAAGGGTGTTGGTACTCTCGGATGAAATGAAGCGCACGATAAAATCGAGAACAGCTTTAAAAGGAAATGTTGAAGTTATCGCGAACCCAGCGATAGATATTACTCAAACTAAAGCTACCAGAGAAGATAGTACCCTAGCTTTTTGCGGTAATGCAGGCAGGTTGCAGCGCATTCCCCTTTTAATTGAAGCAATATCAGAATATTTAGATCAAGGTGGCAAATTAAAGTTCGAGTTTATTGGCTCTGGAGTCTACTCAGATGATCTCCAACGACTGAGTGAAACTTATAGTGGTGTCACATTCCATGGCTTCTTACCCCCAGATGTAGTGGCTAATATGATGCCTAGATATGCTTGGGGCTTTGTGCCGCTCGAAGATGAAGTGACTAAATATGCATTTCCAAGTAAAACGTCAAGTTATGCCGCCTCAGGTGTTCCAATATTGGCAGTCTGTGGGAACAATACAAGCTTAGCTCGTTGGGTTAATTCAAAGAAGATTGGATTGGTCGTTGAGCCATCAAAGGAAAAGTTGCTTAACTTTTTGAATGAATATGAAAAAGGAAATATTAACTTCTTTTTAGGCACTGAGGTTACCAACGCGATCTCAAAAGAGCTCAGCTTTGACGTATTTGTGACCAAGCTAAATGCTTTTCTAGAGGAAACTCCAGATGATACTTATTAGTGGAGCGACTGGCTTTGTCGGAAGTGAGCTTCGAAAAGAACTGATAAGGCTAGGCTATTCAGTGAGGGGAACATCTAAAAGTACAAAGCGGGATGGTGTTCACCCTGTTCCTCTTGAGACAAAAGATTGGACCCCGGTTCTTAAAGGCGTTGATACAGTTATTCATTGCGCGGCTTTAGCTCATGTTGAGTCATCGGGCGATGAAGCTTTTATTAGAAAGGTTAAAGAATATAACGTTCACGCGCCTCATCGTTTAGCGAAACAAGCTAAAGAGTTGGGTGTAAAGCGGTTTATTTTTTTGAGCTCAGTAAAAGCTCTTGGGGAGTCAACCTCTCCGCTCACTCCATATACCAACAGAAGCGAATACCTACCAGAAGATTTGTACGGTGAATCAAAACGAGATGCTGAGTTGGTCCTAAAGGAAGAGCTATCAGGTTCTCAGACTGAGCTAGTTATAATCCGACCACCGCTCGTTTATGGTCCTAATGTTAAAGGAAACTTCAAGGCTTTGATTAGTTTAGCTAATCGAAATCTACCTTTGCCACTTGGGTCAGTGAATAATAAAAGGAGCTTGGTTGCGTTAGACAACTTGGTCAGTGTGATTACTAAGTGTGTTCGGCATCCAAGAAGACTGAACGAAACCTTTTTGGTAAGTGATGGTTATGACATATCCACGAAAGAGTTATTAGAAACTTTAACTCGTGCTCAAGGTAAAAAGCCGAAACTTTGGCCTTTCCCTGTAATTGTAATGAGTTTTGTAGCGAGGATGCTAGGGAAAAAAGCCATTGCCGACAGATTGTTTGGAAACCTACAGCTAGATATTTCTAATACAAAACAGGTTTTAAACTGGGAGCCTCCTTTGAGTTTTCACCAAGCGATACAAAACTGTATTGATTCAGAAACAACTAGCGGTAAATTAAAAAAATGATCAGACTACTTGATTTCATTCTTTCCTTGATTGGTTTGGTCGTTGGGCTGCCAATACTTGTGTTGCTCACTTTGATAGGACTTTTTGACACGGGCTCTCCCTTGTTCAGACAAGAACGGGTCGGTAAATACAAAAGGCCTTTTATATTAGTGAAGTTTAGAACTATGAAAAAGGATACTGCCTCAGTTGCTAGCCACTTAGCAAACGCATCATCAATTACAAAATTTGGTCGCTTTTTGCGCCGAACAAAGTTAGATGAACTACCTCAACTTTGGAATGTTTTAAAAGGGGAAATGAGTCTCGTTGGACCACGACCCGGGCTCTTTAATCAAGAGGAACTTACTAAAGTTAGAGAGAGTAGAGGTGTATTTAATGTTCGACCAGGTATAACAGGGTTGGCACAGGTGAATGAGATAGATATGTCTGCGCCTGAATTACTAGCTGAGACTGATCGGAAAATGATTGAAACCATGAATGTTAAAAACTATTTTAAATACATTTTAATGACAGTGACTGGTAAAGGCTCTGGCGACCGTATTCGCTAAACTTTTAGGCTGGTTATAGAAATCAATTTTCAGAGAAAACTCTACTAAAAATGGTTCCAGGGAAAGATTAGATATTATGAAAGTAGCAGTAGCCGGAACAGGGTACGTTGGCTTATCAAACGCGGTGTTACTTGCACAACAAAACGAAGTTGTCGCAGTAGACCTTGTTAAAGAAAAAGTTGACTTAATTAACTCAGGCCAATCGCCTATAGAAGATAAAGAGATTACCGAGTTTCTGCGCGACCGTCACTTACATCTAAAAGCGACGGTAAGTCCTGAAGAAGCGTACGCTGACGCTGACTATATCGTTATTGCAACCCCTACAGACTACGACCCCGACACCAATTACTTCAACACCAGTAGTGTCGAAGCTGTTATTGCTCAGGTTAAGCAAATAAACCCGAATGCCGTAATGGTCATAAAGTCGACCATTCCAGTCGGTTATACCCAAATGCTGAAAGAGAAAATGGGAACCGATAGCATCATTTTCTCGCCGGAGTTTTTGCGCGAAGGGAAAGCCCTATATGACAATCTGTACCCTTCTCGTATTATTGTCGGTGAACGCTCAAAGCGAGCAGAGGTGTTTGCAGAGCTTTTAAAAGAAGGGGCGATTAAAAAAGACGTACCGACGCTGTTTACCGATAGCACTGAAGCCGAAGCGATTAAGTTGTTTGCGAATACGTACTTAGCCATGCGAGTGGCTTATTTTAATGAACTAGATACATACGCAGAAGTTCACGGCTTAAACACGAGACAAATTATTGAAGGTGTTGGCTTAGACCCACGCATTGGTGACCACTACAACAATCCAAGTTTTGGTTACGGCGGTTACTGTTTGCCTAAAGACACTAAGCAGCTATTAGCTAATTACCAGGATGTTCCGCAAAATATGATGCGTGCAGTGGTTGATGCGAACCGTACCCGTAAGGACTTTATTGCGGACAGTATTATTGCTCGTAAGCCAAAAGTGGTGGGTATTTATCGATTAGTGATGAAACAGGGCTCTGATAACTTCCGTGCCTCGGCCATACAAGGCGTGATGAAACGCATTAAGGCCAAAGGCATTGAAGTTATTGTTTATGAACCAGTGTTAGAAGAAGATAAATTCTATAATTCGCGTGTCGTCAATGATTTTGGCGAATTCAAAGCTGAAGCGGACGTGATAGTTTCAAACCGTATGGCACCAGAGCTTCAGGATGTCGCTGACAAAGTGTATACACGAGATTTATTTGGAAGTGATTAGTCGCTAGCATCTGATGCGTAGGTGGCATTTTTAAAAAGCACAGGGTATAAGCAATGCAAACCATGACACTACAAAACTATACTGGTGCATCATTGCTTAACGCACGACAGTTAAACCTGTCTATGAGCTTAATGCTTGGGGAGCAAACGCGCCCTAAGCAACTGACTAAGCAGCAGCTCATGCAATTGCTGAATGTGCTGGAATCACTGGCTATGTCATCGAAGGTGTTGTTTGATGGCTCCATACAGCAAGGTGATAAACAGCAACTTAAAGACCATAACTATCTCTACCGCGACCTTCTTAAAGAAACCAGTTTGTTTGCAACCGACCAATGGTTAGGTTGCTGCCAGCAGGCCGCTGCGCAGTCCGCATTACTGATTAAAGAATGGTTGGAAAGCCCCGAGCGCTGGTCAGAGCAATCGCCCGTTGCGCAAAAAGACGCCGAGAGCTTTAAACACGCACTACTGGAAGGCTTTACCCAAAAGTTTACCGACAGACGCAAGCTGGCTAAAAACACATTAACGGATAATAACTTCCGCGGTGCAAAATGTGTCGCCGGTTTATTGGTGACTATTGCCGAGCAAGCCCCTTTTGACCAACTCACCGTTTCTGACTTCACGCTTGCGTTTAACCAGGCAGCGCAAAGTGATGATGACACTTCTCATAAAACCGGACAGTTAGTCTCCGGGCTTATAGACCGCTTCCGCGTCAACTTTGTGAATGAATTAGCTGCACAGCATAATGCAGTTTATGTTGCAGCACCCGCCATTGAAGAACTAAAAGCGCAACAAAGTGCACTGCTTTGGCGCTACTTAGGTAACCAACTGCAACAGCAGTCGAGCCTGAATGAGCTGCAAAGCTTGTCGCAAACTGAATCGGAAGCGCTTCAAAGCTTTCCGTATGCCTACGCATTGCTGATGCAGAAGAAAGTCACCAGCCCCTCCAAACTCCTCGATTTACTCTTCAAAGTCCGTGATGACGCTGCTATAGCCCAGCAAGCCAAAGAAGAGCAAAGCGGGAAACGGTTCGTGCATGAATGGAGCTTAGAAGAGTTTCAGGACATGCACGCGGCCTTTTTGGCGATACCTTTGCCGCAATAAACAACCACAAAACCTCGTGGCACGATAACTTGTTAAACATAGGTCGTTCATGCCTACCAGCACTGTTGTCTGTAGGCTCGGCAGGCTTAGGTATCGTGATACCGGAAAGTGCGGTTGAAGGCACGGTCGCTGTTAGTATGGCATCTGCCGGTGTGGCACTTGAAAATGCGAATCGGTCTAGTGGCAATAGCGCGAGTGACAATAAAAGCATAAAGCTTTACCGTGATAACTACATGCGCTGGAACAAACTACTGGATAAGGCCGCTACTCAGAACTCAAGAGGTATGTCTTTGCAGGGACGGGTAGAAGATATTTTTGGTGTGCTGGTGGTAAGCTCATTTTAACCACACGCTATCGTAGCTTTTTTGGAAGTTAGCTTATAAAATGCTGCGATTATTCAGGTGCAAATTAAGTAATAAACATAAAGGGGAAGCGCTTTGATTTCTTGGAAGTCTATCTTGTCGAGTATGGTACTGCTCGTTGCTGTTGTTGCTTTAGGTAATTCAATAACAGTACATGCGCAGTCTATGCCGAGCCAGGCTCAAATTGAGCAATTAAAGAAACTGCCTCGTGCCCAGCAGGAAGCCCTTGCCCGACAGTTTGGCATTGACCCCAGCATGTTGGATCAGGTAAACGGTTCTTCTTCAAGCTCAAGCAGCAAGAGCCAGCAACAAGAAGATGTCGTTTTCCCGCGAGGCACTCGTTTTGATAAAAATGGCGACCCGATAATTCCGGAAGATTTAGAAGCCCAGTTCACTCGTGACGACGATGAGCTAAAAGCCTTTGGTTATGACTTATTTTCCGGCGAGCCAAAAACGTTTGCTCCCACCTCTTATGCACCAGTGCCTTCCAGTTACATTATGGGCGTTGGCGACACCATTAAAATTCAGCTTTTTGGTAAAGAAAACCGCACCTACGACTTAACCATTGACCGAGAAGGTAAAGTGGTTATTCCTGACCTGGGTGAGCTAACGGTTGCGGGCTTAAGCTACACCCTAATGCAGGAACTTATTCAGAATCAGGTAAAGCAACGCCTTATTGGCTTTAATGCTGCCGTATCTATGGGTGAGCTGCGCTCCATTCAGGTGTTTATTGCTGGAGAAGCCTATAAGCCGGGCTCTTACACGGTAAGCTCGCTGTCGACCATTAGCCAGGCGCTGTATGTTGCCGGTGGTGTGTCGGACATTGCGTCACTGCGTTCTATTCGGCTAATGCGCGCTGGCGAGGTCATTGCTGACTTCGACTTGTACGACTTGCTGCTAAAAGGCGATGCGTCTGATGACCGTATTCTACAAAGTGGTGACGTTGTTTTCATTCCTGCGCGCGGCGACATGGTGACCGTTAAAGGTCAGGTCAAACGCCCAGCTTTATATGAGCTAAAAGGCGATGAAACTTTAGAAGACGCATTGCGTTTTGCCGGCGGCAGTGAAGACGACGCTTACTTAGCATCGGCACAGCTCGAGCGTATTGTTCGAGGCCAGCGGGTTATTAGTACGGTTGACTTAACCTCAAATGCTGAGTTGGGCAAAGCGCTAAAAGGCGGTGATGTATTAACTCTTCGCCAGGTGTCAGAGTCGCTTAACAACAGCTTGTTGTTAGTCGGTGCGGTGACTCGCCCGGGGCATTATGAGTGGAAGCCAGGCATTCGCATTAACGATATTTTGTTCGATAGCCGTCAGGACTTATTAGAGCAGGCCGATTTAGGCTACGGTCTGGTCGTGCGTGAAACTGGTGCGAAACGTGACTTGAGCTTGTATCAATTTAATGTGGCGGAGGCTATTTCCGGCGTTGAAGGTGAGAACTTACAACTGCAAGAGCGTGACCAAATTGTTATTTTTAGCCGCTACCAGACGAAAGAAGAAGAAAAGCAGAAACTCTCTCGCTTTACTTTAACAAAGCAGGAGCGTCAGGCTGAAGAGCGTCAGGAGTTATTGAGCGATTATCGTCAGGCGTTTTTAGAAGACTTGGTAAAAGAAGCTAAAGCGTCGGAAAAGGAAGAGAGAGAGAAGCTAGCACAACAACGCTTAACGCCTTTATCTGAGTTGTTTGGCTCTCCGGACGAAGACGACGTTGAAGTTGCGGAGGAAGACTTGGCGTTGTACTCACGTGATAAAATGCTGGAACCCATAATGCAGCGCATTCAGCGTCAGCGTACTCGCAACGGCAATACGCCACTGGTTTACGTGTCGGGTGAAGTTAACCACCCTGGGGTATACCCTTTAGTGGAAAATGCCAGTGTCAGTCGCTTAATTGATGCTGCGGGCGGTATTAAAGACTCGGCTTACTTAAAACGCGCTGAAATTACCCGTTTTGAGTTCAATAAAGACACCACTCAGACTGACTATGTCACAGTTGCATTGAATGATGTGCTGCAAGGTACGGTGGATGTTCCGCTGCAAGGGCGTGACCGTTTAAACGTGCTGAGTATTCCTGAATGGCAGAGTACCTATGAAGTGACCCTGCGGGGGGAAGTCCGCTTCCCGGGAACCTACGCCATCAAGCGCGGCGAAACCCTTACTCAGCTTATTGAGCGGGCAGGTGGCTTTACAGAACATGCGTTTATAAAAGGTGCGGTGTTTACTCGTGAAGAGCTGCGCAAGCAGGAGCAAGAGCGTAAAAAAATTCTGGCGCAAGAGCTTCAACGCGAAGTTGCCGGAAATATGCTGACTGGCACCGGCGATAGTCGCGTTTCTTATGATGAAATGCGCACGTTGTTGGCTGACTTGCTGTCGGCAGAGCCGGTAGGACGTTTAATTATGGACTTGCCGAAACTGTTAAGCGCTAATGGTGCCAACGACGTTCAGTTAAAAGACGGCGACACCTTGCACGTTCCTTCCCGTAA
This sequence comes from Idiomarina sp. UBA4520, assembly GCF_002388365.1. NCBI lineage: Bacteria > Pseudomonadati > Pseudomonadota > Gammaproteobacteria > Alteromonadales > Idiomarinaceae > Idiomarina > Idiomarina sp. UBA4520. The sequence continues at coordinate 25,048 of NZ_DGMK01000013.1, forward strand.
TGACTCGGTGAGTATTATGGGCGAAGTGCAAATGGCCACCTCTTACCGTTTTGACCCTGACGTATCGGTGGAAGAGTACATTGACCGCAGTGGTGGCACTAAAGAAAAAGCGGACGAAGACCGTATTTATATTGTTAAAGCCAACGGGGCCATTGAACGTTACGAAGGCGGCAGCAGTTGGTTTAGCTTTAGCGAAAGCTCACAGTTAGGCCCGGGCGATGCTATTATTGTGCCTATGGACACAACGTATACTGAAAACTTGGAGTTGTGGTCACAGGTAACCAGTATTTTGTATAACACGGCTGTGGCAGTGGCTGCCATTAACAGTATTTAACAAATTTTACTGAAAATTTAAAAATCCAGTTTGCATTTAGCAGCGTATAAACATACTATGAAAGTTGCTGTTAACTGGAGAGTTTTCAGTCTACAGCGATACATGTATCAATATCTCGGGAGTGAGGTTAATATTATGAAAACTTTAGCATTATCAGTTATTGCTGCGTTAGGTTTAGCGACCGCACCAGCAATGGCACAGGAAGGTACAGCTGGTGAGAGCGCATCAGGCGCTGGCATCGGTGGCATGTCAACTCAGGCGCTAGTATTTGCGGGTGTTGCAGCAGCGGCAACTGTAGCAGTTGTTTCTGATAGCTCATCAAACCCGGTAGTTGACCCTGAAGATCCAACGGATCCAGATCCAGAGCCAATCGTAACGGTTACTGGTACAGGTACTAACACCTACACTATTACTATTCCAGCTCAGTAATCGCTTATTGTGTTAATTGCGAAGCGCTTCGCAGTGAACACTTTAAAAGAGCTGTGATAAAATACCGCCGTTTGGCGGTATTTTTTTATGCGCTGTGGTTTAACTTGTGAGACTTCTTATGATTCGGAACGGACTCTTTGCCGGTTTTCTACTAATTTTGGTTGGCTGTACAGCTGTTACGGACGAAGTTCGTGAAACAGTTGAATATGCGTTTAAAGACACTGAGGATGCTGAGCTCAGCGCCGAGGAAATAGAGAACTTTCCTTACACCTCTTTGTATGCCCAGTGGCAGGGAAAAGCCCGAAGCTTAATTGTTTTAGGCTTTGTTAATAAACCAAATAAGTACCATTTTATTACCGCTGAGAAAGAGACCCTCGTTCTTGAGAATGGGCGGGTCACACGTACTCAAAGCCTCAATCACAACCTGTTAAGCGTGTCGAATTTAAAGAATGACCCGCTACGCTGCATTGTAACAAAGCCGAAGTCTTGTAATAACACCTGGCAGCGCGCCTATGACTACCAGTTCGACGAGGGCACTCGTGTTAGCCGAAACGTGCAGTCGACTTTCACGGTGAAGCACCATGAGCAACTGGATATGCCTTATGGCCCGGCAATGGCAACTTTGGTAGAAGAAGCGGGTAAGTTTACTTTAACCGGTGAGCGCTTTGTAAATCGGTTCTGGGTGGAGTCGGACGGTCATGTCATAAAAAGCGAGCAACGCATTATTCCCAATAAGCCGCTATTAAACCTTACCCAGGTCACCTGGATAGGTCGCACTAATAACTCAGAGTCAGCCCAATGAGTGATGTTATGAAACGTATTCTTATTGCTTTATTCGCTATGGCCGTTTTGGCGGAATCAGACGTGGCAAACGCAGAAACCAAACAGGTGCAATTTGAGGGGCCGGTTCGACTTAAACAAGCTTTGAACGCCATTGAAGAGCAAGGCCTTCTGGCGGATGTCTATTGGCCGGCTGTGCGGTTGGTTAAAACCGATGAGGCTGCTGACTTAGAACGTAAAAAACAAAATATACTATTGCAGTTGGCTGAGCTGGAAGCTTATTGGCGCGGCCGCCGTGAAACTGACAAAGCTGATGCCGCGCTTATGTTGCAGGGGCAAATAAAAGGCTGGCAGCTGGGGCAACAGTACTGGGGGCACATAAGCATTGAACAAGCGCGTCAAAATTTAGCGGACAACCCACTGCTACCAGAAGGAAATTATTCGTTAGTGTTGCCCGAGCGACCAGAGCATATTTATGTGTATGGCTTAGTCAGCAAGCCGGGTAAGTACGAGTTCCATACTGGCAAAACAGTCGCAAATTGGCTGAGCAGCGTTGAGGAGAAATCTGAGTTACTTGATGGCTATAACAAAAACGTTGCGACGGTGGTGTCTGTTGACGACGAACAACAAACCGACTGGGCGTACTATAAACAAAGTGACGCTGAGCTGATGCCCGGCAATATCCTTTGGTTAGGCTTTGAGCCGAATCAGTTGCCGCCAAAATATAAATCGTTAAATGGCGACATTCGTGGTTTGCTGAAGCATTTTGTGGCAGATACATCGGTTCGCTCAGCGACTAATGCGCCTGTGTACCAGGTGGGCGCAGCACCTACCTCAGAATGGCATTGGTCGCGCCGTGACTTGTCCCCCAGTTATAATGACTATGGTTCGGTAGGGTTATTACAGAACCCGACGGCTCGTATGATGGAGGAAGGAGCGTTTGCGATAACCTATTCCGATATGGAAGAGTACCGCCGTTATACAGTGAACTTACAGTTGTTGCCTTGGTTAGAAACCACGGCATTTTATACCGAGTTTCCAAATAAACTGTACAGTGATGTGCCGGACTTTAGCGGTGACAACATTCTTGCCGATAAAGGTTTCGATATAAAAGCCCGCTTATGGGAAGAAAGTTATTGGCTGCCGGAAGTGAGCGTGGGCTTTCGTGACTTTGCCGGAACCGGTTTGTTCGATGCCGAATACGTAGTCGCGAATAAACGCTTCGGTCCGGTTGATGTAAGCTTAGGCTTAGGCTTTGGTCGTTTAGGTACTCATGACGACTTTACCAACCCGTTCTGCGAGTTGTCTGACGATTACTGTCAGCGCGAAAATAGCTTTGGGGGCAACGGTGGTAAGGTTGAGTATGACCGCTGGTTTACCGGTCCTATGGCCGTATTCGGTGGCCTAGAGTATCAAACCCCGTGGGAGCCACTTAGCCTGAAAGTAGAGTATGACGGTAACGACTACTCGACCGAACGTGCCGGCGTACCGATAAAACAAGACAGTCGCTGGAACTTTGGCGCGAATTATCAGGTTTCTGATTACTTCGATGTGCAACTGAGTTACGAGCGTGGCAATACGCTTATGTTCAACTTTAGCCTGCGTACCAACTTCAGTACCTTGAATCAGATAAAGGTGACGCCGGACAAGGTGGTACCCACCGAAGAAAAGCGTAAAGCGTCGCTGGCCGACGTAGACTGGGCTGGAATGAACCGCACTATGCGTGAACAAATGGCGTTCAGCGGAGCGCGCTTTGCGGCGAAAGATGATGAAGTGACTATGTACGCTTACCACTTCCGTTATCGTGATAGTGAAGAAGCTTATGACCGGGCGGCCCGCGTTATGGCGGCGGAATTACCCGACAGTGTGAAAACCTACAATATGGTCGATATGGCGCTGTTCGACCCCAACGTGAACACCAAAATTGATGCCGAACAGTTTAAAGACAGGGTACTTAACCGGGAGCCGGGCAAAGACGTTGACGACGTGGACGACTTGTTCGTTCGACTAGAGTCGCCGGATATGCCTGAGCGCGGCGACGATAGCTGGATGCTAAACCCTGAGAACAAGTTCACCAACCGTTATGGATTGAAACCTTTCCTGGACCAAAGCTTTGGTAACCCTGAGACTTTCTATACCTATCAGCTGGGCGTGTACGCTTTTGGTCGTCGTTGGCTGAATGACAATATTGAGCTGTTTGGTGAGGTAGGCTTTAACATTGCTACTAACTACGACGACTTTCTGTTCTTAGGTGGTGGCCGAGATGCGCTACCGCCGGTGCGTACCGACATTCGTAAATATGTACAAAGTGACATTTGGTTAGATTCAGCGCAGGTAACGTACCACAAACGTTTAGGGCAGGACTGGTTTGCCATGGCTTATGCCGGCTACTTAGAGCGTATGTACGGTGGCTTGGGGGCTGAAGTGCTTTATAAGCCGGTAGACAGTCGGTGGGCCTTTGGTTTGAATGCTAACCGGGTTCGTAAACGTGACTTTGAAGGCGGTGCCGGTTTCTTAGACTACGAAGTGACGACAGGTTTTGCCAGTGTGTATTATCAAATGCCATGGTTGTCTGACTCGTTATTGCAGTTAGACTTTGGCCAGTTCCTGGCGAAAGACAAAGGCGTACAAGTGACCATGCAAAAACGCTTTGACAGCGGTGTGGTTGCCGGGGCATATGCGGCCTTTACGGATGTGTCATCGGAAGAGTATGGTGAAGGAAGCTTTACCAAAGGCTTCTTCATTAGCATACCATTCGACTTAATGAGTGTGCGTCCGACCCGTGAGCGCGTTGGCTTTACTTGGGTACCATTGTCACGAAATGGTGGACAACAGTTGCAACGTCGCGCCCGTTTGTATGACTATACGGATGACAGAGCGCCGTTTTATAATCGCTAATACACGGAAACGATAAAAAGGATAAACACCGTGAACCCATTGAAGTTGTTGATGCAGTTACCGAGAAACGTGAAGCGCGGAATAGGGCTTTTCGTTGATGTTGTGTCCATTACGGTAGCAATGGTAACAGCCTACTTACTCAGCTTTGATGCCATTATGCCGCTGAAATGGTCGCAGTGGATGATTCTTGGTGGTCTTGTTTTATGCGCAACCTTATTGGCGTTTATTCGTTTTGGTTTGTACCGTGCGGTTATCCGCTATGTTGGCTTTAAAGTTTTAAGCTTAGTTTTTGTTACCGTAGTATTTAGCGGTGCGTTCTTAGTGATTGGCGCGCTGGTTATGGGTATTGCGCTGCCGGTTTCAGCGGTGGTGAATTATGTGTTGCTGGCATTCCTGTTAACCGGCGGCAGCCGTTTGATTGTTCGCGAAGGCTATCAGCGTGCTATGAGTCGTAAGAAGGATCGGGTGCTGATATACGGCGCCGGGTCTGCCGGTCGCCAGCTTGCGCAAGCCCTGAATAACGGTGGCGAGTTTCATCCGGTGATGTTTGCGGACGATGATCCCGGTCTGCAAGATACGTCGGTACTGGGTATGAGCGTTATTAAACCGGGACGTATTGAAAAAGCCGTGTACGACGCTGATATCCAACGTGTGCTTTTAGCCCTACCGAGTACTCCTCGTTCACGCCGTCGTGAAATTCTTGAAGCCTTAGAGTCTTTGCCGGTTAAAGTACAAACCGTGCCGGGCATGGCTGACATGGTGAACAACGAAATGTCCATTGACCAGTTACAGGACATTCGCGTTGAAGATCTATTGGGGCGAGATCCGGTAACACCGGATGCCCGTTTAATGGAAAAACATATTACTGGTTTGACGGTTTTGGTGACCGGAGCCGGCGGTTCTATTGGCTCTGAGTTGTGTCGTCAGATATTGTTGCAGCGACCGAAAGTCTTAGTGCTGTATGAGCTTTCAGAATTTGCTTTATATAGCATTGAAAGAGAACTGATTGATATATGTGAGCAGCAGGGTATTGGTGCCGAAGTGATACCGGTTATTGGTACCGTGCAAAGACGCAACCGCATTGAGACCGTACTGAAAAGCTTTAATGTCGATACGGTGTACCATGCTGCCGCTTATAAGCATGTGCCTTTGGTGGAATACAACATGGTCGAAGGCGTGCGTAATAACGTCTTCGGTACCTGGCATACGGCGGAAGCGGCTATAGCGGCAGGCGTTAAACAGTTTGTGCTGATATCTACCGATAAGGCGGTGCGCCCGACCAATGTGATGGGAACGACGAAGCGTCTGTCGGAGTTGGTGTTGCAAGCCTTAGCGTTGCGTCAGTCAGAGACCCGTTTTTGCATGGTGCGCTTTGGTAATGTTTTGGGGTCTTCTGGCTCGGTTGTTCCGCTGTTTAAAGAGCAAATTGAGCGTGGCGGACCGGTAACAGTGACGCACCCGGATATTACCCGGTTCTTTATGACCATACCGGAGGCGGCTCAGCTGGTGATCCAAGCCGGCACCATGGGCCACTCTGGCTCGGTGTTTGTACTGGACATGGGCGAGTCCGTTAAAATTGTCGACTTAGCCCGTAAGATGATTCGCTTGTCCGGCCTTGAAGAAAAAACTGAGCAGAACCCGCACGGCGACATAGCTATTGAGTTTACCGGCCTGCGCCCTGGTGAGAAGCTGTATGAAGAACTGCTCATTGGCGACAATGTTGAAGCCAGTGACCACGCTCGTATTTTGCGCGCGAATGAGCAGTCTCTGGCTTGGGGAGACATGCAGCAGTTGCTTGAAAAACTTGATGATACTTGCCAGCGCTTTGCAATTGATGAGCTGCGTGACGTGTTGCTAAATGCCCCAACGGGTTACAAGCCAACAGACGACCGTATTTGTGATGTGATTTGGAATAAACATAAAACCTGTGAAGATAAAAGCGACGACGCAGATGTTGCATGACTTACTTAGGGACAGTTAAATGATAAAAAACGGACCTTATCTGGCACTGGATACCAGCTACCAGAAGCTGGCAGTGAATGAACTGATTGAACAAACGGGAAAACGCTTACCTGAGTCATTTAATGACGCTCGTGAGCAGCTTAGCCGTGGTGAGTATCTGAATGTCAGTGAAAACCGCCCGGTGACCCATACATTAAGTCGTTCTATTCATGCGGTGGCTAAGCAGACTAACCGTAAAACCCGCTTTGTTGAGGTGGTACAGAAGCTGCGTTCTGGCCGTTGGCTGGGGTCGACCGGAAAGCCTATTACCGACGTGGTCAATATTGGTGTAGGTGGCTCTGACTTAGGTCCGCAAATGGGCTCGTTTGCGTTAAAAGAGTTTGCTGATGATGCGGTTTTGCATGACCTGCAAGTGCATTTTGTTTCGTCGATGGATGGCGGGCAGCTCTACGCGGTACTACCTATTGTCGACCCGGAAACCACCTTATTTATTATTTCGTCCAAGTCATTTGGCACTATTGATACCTTAGCAAACGTGGACACGGTGCGCCGTTGGATAGAGCCTGCATTAACTCAGGAGCAGTGGTTGGACAAACACGTAATAGGTGTGTCGGCGAACGCCCAGGCTATGACGGACTACGGTATTCCACCTTCGCAGCAGTTTACTTTTGGTGAAGGGGTAGGTGGCCGCTTTTCTCTGTGGTCAGCTATTGGCCTGAGCATAGCACTGACAACTGGTGTACGACCATTTGAGCGCATGCTGGAAGGCGCCAAAGCTATGGACGAGCACTTTTTCACAGCACCGGCCGAAGACAACTTGCCTATGTTACTGGCGCTTTATGGCGTGTATAACCGTGAAGAACTGGGCATTAATAATTTGGCGATTTTGCCGTACGACGGACGCTTGCGTATGTTACCGAACTATTTGCAGCAGCTGGACATGGAAAGTAACGGTAAACAGGCAACCGCAGACAATAAAGCGATTGATTACCCAACTGGCCCTATTATTTGGGGCGGTTTTGGACCGAATGGACAACATGCGTTTTTCCAGCATTTGCATCAGGGCTATGACGAGTTTACTGCGGACTTTGTGGCGGTCTTAAAACGCGCAGCTCCAGGGTTCGAGCCCTCAGTTCAGGAAGGGCTGGCGTCGCAGCAGCGTTTGGCCGTTGCTAATTGCTTAGCGCACAGACGCCTGATGTGGGAAGGCAGTAAGAACGTCGAGTCGCCGCGAGATAACTACCCCGGAGGACACCCATCGAACCTACTGATAATGGATGAACTGACCCCGGAAAGCTTCGGTGCGTTGATAGCCGCTTATGAGCACAAGGTATTTACCCAGGGGGTTATTTGGGGCTTAAACAGCTTCGACCAACCCGGCGTTGAGAAAGGCAAGAAAATAGCAATGGATGTGCTGAAAGTTCTGGACGGCGACAGCGATGAGTCCTTTGATGAAAGTACCGATGCCGTTATAAAACGGATGAAGATGTAATGACGGAATTGCTTGAAGATGTAAAGAAAATTGCCCGCGACGCTGGTGCCGCCATTATGGATGTGTACGAAAGTGACGACTTTAACGTGCAACAAAAGGGCGACGACAGCCCGCTGACAAAGGCCGATTTAGCAGCGCACAAGGTTATTTGTGACGGCTTGCGTGCATTGGAGACTCAGTATCCGATTATTTCTGAAGAGTCTTCGGAAATTAGCTGGGAGCAGCGCAAACATTGGAGTCGCTACTGGTTGGTGGACCCACTTGATGGCACCAAAGAGTTTATTAAGCGCAATGGCGAGTTTACGGTCAACATTGCGTTAATTGAAAAAGGCGTGCCGATTATGGGTGTGGTGTATGCGCCTGTATTGGATGCTATGTATACCGGCGAGCGTGATATGGGCGCCATGTTGAATGATAAGCCGATTAAAGTGGCTGCCAAAGCTCCGGCGACTTTGCGTGTGGTTGGCTCACGTTCACACCCGTCGAGGGAAACGACGGATTGGCTAGATTCCTTAGGCAAGCCATACGAAATGGTGCCTATGGGCAGCTCATTGAAAATATGTCTGGTGGCTGAAGGCGAAGCTGACATTTACCCGCGTTTAGGCTCTACCTGTGAGTGGGATACCGCGGCAGCCCATGCCGTATTAAGCGCCGCTGGTGGCGACATTACCACCATTAACGGTGATCCACTGCTTTATAATCAAAAAGACGATTATTTGAACCCGCATTTTATTGCTCAGCCGCAAAACTTTATGTAACGCATTCAATTTCACTAATAGGCCGCATCTAACAATCGTTGGATGCGGCTTTTTTGTTGCTTTCCCAATTGCCTTTGTTAATTGGTGAGCTAAAGTTTTCAGAGACAAGTCGTGGCGGCGTGTTTAGTTTTGTCTACGATAATGCTTTCCTAACGTCGGACTACCGCTTGCAGGTTGACCCTCAGCTCACGCTACACCGTGGGGAGTTTTACAATGATGCACCCTGACCTTTCCCCTGAACTAACACCATCTTATCGATGAAATTTCAGTTTTAAGCTACCTGTTTTGCGAACTCCACAGGCGGTAAATAATTTAACGAGCTATGCGGGCGTTCGTAATTGTAATGACGCTGATATTGACAGTGACGAGTATTACCGTTGGCTTAAGATGCTTATGTCGTCGGGCTCTTCGCTGGGAGGGGCAAGGCCAAAGGCTTGTGTCGTCGATAATGACAAACATCTTTGGATTGCTAAGTTTCCTAACCTGAATGACGCTTACGATGTTGGTGCTTGGGAAATGCTGTGTCATGAGTTGGCTGTTGCGTCAGGCGTGGAAATGTTTGCTTGTGATGTACGTAAATTTTCATCTCAACACCATACCTTTTTGACAAAGCGGTTTGATCGTGTGGCGGATAAGCGCATTCACTTCTCCTCTGCAATGACGCAGCTTCAATACTATGACGGTGAGCAGTCTGAGGGGGCAAGTTACTTGGAGCTTGCTGAGTTTCTAACAATGCATGTTTCGGATGAATCCGAA
>NZ_DGMK01000009.1:0-69443 GCF_002388365.1 Idiomarina sp. UBA4520
TCGGATTCATCCGAAACATGCACCTTGCTCAGCGAGTATTTTTATTTTGCCATTTCATCAACTCGATATGCTTTATTTCAGCATAACCGAGTTTCTATCTTTATCAAGATAAGCTAACTTTGGTTCTTTATTACTAGGTATTAAACTTTATTACTACGCCACAAAAAAATGTGGTGTGGTAATAAAGCTCCATACTATACTCGGCTAAGTTATTGATTTATTGAATCACATTCGCAGACCTGAATAATAAACAATCATACTAATAAATCGATTAGCCTTTTCTCTTGACTAAAATTTAAGAATAAAGTGTCATACCTACTGGCCTCTACAATCACAGACTAAAAGGCTTGATAATACGATGCTTTATATCAGTATAGCTTGAGGCTGAGAGACCATGTCTTAAGAGGTTATGAATGAAAAGCTTATCTTGCCCTGCCGCTCTATTCTTCCATGGCTCTATCGCTTGGCTAATCCGCTATCTTCACTCAAGGGCCGATGCGCTTTTTTATATCGTGTTAACACTAATCACTTCACTTGTTGTTCACTTTGCTACTTATAAAGGTGTATTTGTAAGATATTGGCCAGAACATCTCAAAGACGATGCAATATTGTCTAGACTTTTTACGGTACCGCTTCTTGCAACCGCCAATATTGCAGTAGCGGCGATTTCTCTTTTCATTGCATCCTTTATTCATAACCCCATGGGGGAGCATTTAAAAAAATAGAAGATACTATTTATAAAAATCAATTAAGCACTCAGAACGATCTTGAAAACCTCAGATTGCATATCCCTGCGTCAAAAGAGGTTACCGTAGTATCAGATTTTTTATTTTGGTTGAAAAGTCAATTTTTCTGAAACTCTTACTTTTAGTGTAATAGAGGCTTCTTTGACGTCAATCGTTTTATTTTATTTATCGAATATATTCTTTTTTTGATAATCAAACTAATTAAAACTATAGTTAATGGCTAGCTAATATGGCTTTCTATTGAACAAAAAAAGTATCAATTCGAGTTAAACCTATAGTTTAATCTATTACCAAAGTTCTCTTTCTGCAGTTTCTATAAAACTTTCTATTACGTCAAACTCGGCATTAGTAAAAGCTATTTTTGCTCCCCCATGTGTCAAGGTCACACCGGAGTCCGTAGAATAAAAACCATAATTAATATTATTTTTATGATTATCATTTCGATCATAATTTTTAATATAATTATTAGCAATCTCAGGATCGATCGGAACGGACCAGCCGCCTGAAGATACGATCAAAAGACCTTCTGAATCAGCTTTAAGGAATACTTTACCTTCATCTCTGTCAAGCTTAATCGTATTCATGAAATACACCTTTTAAAATGATAAGTCTAAATAGATATAAATTACTTCTTAAAACAATACCAATTATGACTACAAAGTTCCGAATTATGACTCATAAACAAATGTTTACTATAGTCATCACTCTCTGTCCCCGAGTCTGGCTTGAACCATTTTTGATGGCATTGGCTAATTAAATCGCTAAAGATAGAAACATGGATCCCTTCATCGTGGTCAACCAAGTGGTCTGCTATAATCATCAAAATTGTAGAATAAAAGTCTAACTGGCTAGTTGGAATTCTTACTGAGCCAAACCCTCGGTTTTTACTCTTTTCAAGACTTACGTTCAATTTATCGTGTATGTCATGAACCAATACAGAGTTGTCCTGTTGAGCATGAAATACAGGATGTGCCGGACTAACTTCCTTATCAAAATCGTAATGAAAACCTATAGGATCTTTAAGATTTAGTTTCTCACTTGGCTTGTTAGGTCGGCAATACAGTACATCCGTTTTGTATTTTGTAAAATAAATATCTTTACCCTTCTTAATTGCGTGCATATGGCCTTTTACATATATATTTATTTTACTCTTACGATCTGACTTGCCCGAGTCTGATACACTTTCAAATTTAGCTAAATCACATATATCACATTTAAAAATACCATCATCAATCTCTTCAATAGACCAAGGAGGTATATGCACGAAGGACCCTATATCTAACTTAGAACACATAGTTAAGATACAATTCGTAAAATGACTATGGTTCTTATCAAGTAGCTTTTGAAATGACATGTAAGTTACTAATTCTTAGATTCTAAGTATGGATGATATAGTTCATACGCTTCTGTAGCAATACGGCTCAAATCAGCACCTCTAGGCATCCAATCCAACGCACCTATAGAGTGTTTTTTACAAACAGGAGCTTCTTTAACCAAACAAAAATATCCCGCTGACTCTCCACACTCGAGACATGCAGATTGCTTGCATTCGATACCTTTCTTAAGAAGAAGTTGATAGCCTGAATCTACCTCTTCATCAATTAAAATATCATCTAAGTCGAATCGCCACCAAAATTCGTATTTTGTTTTCTGAGAGAATGGACCAGTGTATAAAGCTGAGTTAAATTGTTGCTTATTTTCTATGAAATCATCGTAATTAAGATCCAAATATGACGCAGCAGCTTCAGACTTCAAAATGACACCAGGAAATTTCAATACAGAATTATATAGCCAGAATCCTATTAAATAGGCTAACCCTGTTTTAAATTTTAATATAACGGAATCTTCATCAGAATTTTCATTATCTATAGCTTCAAGAAGCTCAACATAGTCACCGTATAAGTTAAAAGACCTCGCATATCCACTAAGAATGGGTTCCATATCGTCTTTATCCAAAATTTCTGTGGCTATGTCTACAATATCTTTTCTAGTATTATCTTCATTAACGAAGTCTTGCTTTTCTAGCTTATTAATTCTTTCTCTAAGTTCTTCAAATCCCAGGTAGATTGAATGAATACGTACAATATCCTCAGGGATTAATTCTATATCCTCGTTCCCCGTCCCTTTAAGGTCTAATTTCGCTGAATATAAATGAGCACGTTGAACGAGCTCTTTTATTCTTTGACGCGGAGTTTGCTTGGACATAACGCGAGAATATCTGCAATGAGGCACCCCAGCAAGCTTACAGGCATCGCTCACTACAGACTCTGATAGCTTTGAGTTATAGCCGCTCAAATCGTGATCGACTACAACTAATTTTATATCAGGGTTATCTGTTAAGTACCGCTCGAATTGCTTCTCAGTTGAATTGTTAGCTCCAACTTTTTCAGATGGCTTCAACAAAGTTTCGCAAACAGAATCGTCGACTTCGACAACTTCTACACTATCTTGTTGTAATTGACGCCGTAAATTACTTACTACTTCGGATCGTTTCTTATTATCGTCGTCAATAACTAAAATTTTATCCATAAAAACCTACTTAACAGGAAGTTCAATTTCAAAGGTAGTTGCAAACCCATTCTCAGGCGAGACCAACTCTATCCTGCCACCGAGCTTTTCGATTATTTGTTTTACTAAGGGCAACCCCAATCCCATTCCACTACCTAATGGGTTATTTTCGTTAGAAGTGGTCGTATACAGTGGGTCCCATATGAGTCTTCTAGTTCCAGGAGGAATACCTGCACCATTATCACTCACTCGAATAAAGTGACTGTTTTTCCGATTCAGAGTCGAGATTTTTATGCATTTATTCTCTTTTGATTCAGATACAAGAGCCTTAAGGGCATTAGTATATAAATTGTGAATGATTCCTTTATAGACAGCCACCGGCATTTTAGGCGCATACACATCTCGGTCTACATCTACCATATCTATATCAATATCGCGTTCTAACCTGAACTTAGAAAACGAATTAACGACATCCTGTATTTGAGGAAAAGCTCTAAAATAGACCTCATTGCTGAAATTGATCGACTCAATAAACGACTCAGTATACTCGGTATAAGCTAAAAAAGCAGACAACGACTCATCAAGCTTTTGTGAGTGGCCAGATAATTCAGGATAGTTAGCTTCGAGAAATTTTACTCGATCTAGAGTTTCCTCTAAAAGATGAAGAGTGCTTTTGAATTCATGCGTCATAAAACCCGCAACCACTCCGAGTAACCCCATATTTACAAAATTTTCACGGGTCTTTCTTTCATGATCTATGAGCTTATCATAGTCATTTCTCAAAGAGCTGTATTTACTTGTTAGTGCTTCCTTGTCCTCTTGGCTCAATGTCGACGTATTTTCGATTAGGTCAATTACCTCGTCTATCTCGTCTTGTGCCCTTTCATAATCTCTTTTTTTTCTTTCTTCCTCTTCATCCAGAGAATATTTTTTATCATGGTATGCGACTAGCTCTATGGAAAATCGGCATATATCATTTAGCTGTTGAAACCCCTCATTTTCTACTAGGCCTTGCCTATCGGTACTAGGAGAAAGAGATTTAATATCGTCAGTTATACGAGCATTGCTAGCCTCAATAAAAACCCCTCCAACTAACTGATGAGTTTCAGGTAAGGCAAGCATTGGGTTGAGTTTAGGACTCGTTCTTTGCTCAGTCGACATTTCATAGTGTTCTTTCATAAAGGGAGAACGCCAATGCCGTTCGCTGCGAGAACTATCCGCATTTAGACTTAACCAGTCATCATCAATCTCTCCGTAAGGAGGTACCTTAAAGCTTTTATCATATACAGCTACACTTGGTGAGTTTCTTATCCATGCTCTAGCCTTGTTCCCGTTAATAGTTCCATTTCGGAGCATACCTTTACGGGAAGGAAAATAATTCACTTGTCCGTATATATCACAACCCATTAAATTCTTTATTGGAATTTTTACTTCATCACATAAACCTTTATCACGATGAAGAACCTTCATAAAAAGATTATTTCCGTTGGTATAGAAGTAGGATCTAAATAGATAACTTTTGAGAACATCGTCCGCGATATTATCTACTTCAGACTTTCTTTTCTCGGTTTTGTCGCCAGGAACTATAAAATTTAAATTGAATTTATCGCTTTCTTCTGATGAAACTTCACGTTTAGATTTATAGGAATGCTTTAGCTTAAAGTCATAAGGTGCGTCAGACAAAAGTGCATCTATCGGCGATACCATTGATAAAGTGCTATCTTTGATTTGCTTAATTTTTTTGTAATCGAATTTGTGTCTGAGGTTTTTTATAACTAAGGTAGTTCCCGCACTATCCTCAACTCGATTATAAAGTCGATAACTAATAATAAGCGAGTCGATCGAGGATTGACTATCTACTTTTTCCCAATTAAATCTAGCAACTATTTTGCTTCTATCACCACATTTATTTTCATAGACCGTGATTAAAAGTAAAGTTTTTCCTAAAAATCTAGTCGCAAACCTTCCAATTCCCTTTGAGCCAGTAATTGTTCTACCAAACACTTTACTTGTAGGTGAGCCTGCTTTATTTCCGGTAGCAATTCGCATCCATTTATTCTTAAAGTCATCCAGACTCATTCCATGTCCGGTGTCTTTCACAACGATTCGGCTATCACTCCACTCAACATTACAGCTTGTTGCATCAGCATCGTATGAATTTTTAATCAATTCGGTCAACGCGACTTCAGAAGAGCTAACAAGCTGCTCTCCTAACTCACGGAGGATTGCACTTTCAACACTGAAACGAATTTCATCGCGATTCATTTAAGTCTGCCTTTTTAGCCAGTCGACTATCACGCTATTCATCTGGTTCACCTCTACCTTTTTTAGCTTATTCGAGTGACTTACTATCTGTCGCTCAAAGTCTACCGCCTTTAAATGATTAATCAAACTATCAATATCATCCTCAGCGACTTGATGAACTCCATGTACTGTACCTATAGCAATGGCACCAATCCTGTTAGTAAGAGTTCTTGGTCCAAACTTTGTAAATCCGGAGTTGTACAATATAGAAGGGGATGGATGAGGACTATATCTCCACCACGGCGATTGCTTCCGGCAAGTATAGGTATCTATAAGCTCCTCAGGAACTGAATCAAAATAGCGTTGAAGATTTTTTGAAGGTGAAGAGGACGGAGAAACAAGCCAGCACTTCTGATCGCCCAAAACGTAATATTTAAAAAAATTATTCTCATCTAAAGAGTCGATGTTAGGCGGCAAAGTCTTCATTTGGGTAATGCAGGGAAAGACATCAAATCCCACTTTCAAGCCAAACTGCTTTCTTATTTTTTCTGTCAGACAGAAAACAGTCTGTGAACCCGGACTAAGGCCTCGTTGAGCAAAAATTTCTTTATCTCGTTTTGTATAAGAAAGAAGTCTCTCATCACTCCCTGTTACCGACTCAGCTTCCTTAATTTTTAAATCTTCCGATACTTTAAAAAACCTCCAACGGCATGAGCTCGTAGATTTATCAATTATTGAAAGGCTTGCTGTTGTTAAAACCTTTGAATCAGTAAAGATATTTGACTCAAATCGATACACGTCAACTGACCAACCTTTCTTCTCTATTGCGTTACGTAAAAAGGCTGCAGAAGGTCGTGATACCCATTCGTACGGAACTACTTGAGCACAAAGTCCGTCATCTGCAGTACTCAAGAGTGCTTGGCACATAAAATAAACAAATCCATTAGCTCGCTTATCGAACTTTTCGTCCAGCGCACGACCAAGTATGCCCGATAACTCTAGCTTCCACTTCGGAGACAAATCGTGGTGTCGAACATAAGGAGGGTTACCGATAGCCAAATCGAAATCGCCCCCAAAATCCTCACCAAAAAAAGCACATTGGTTCAAAATCCTTTTGCGATTTTCGTTTTGAAAATCGCCAAGCCGTTTACTATCTACTTCGATCCCGAGATAACTATCATATACGTCTGATCTCGAAAAATTTCCCGAGCCGGCACCTAAGTCCAAAACTGAACGGATATCCCTTCGATACTCTTTCACCAATTTCCAAACAAATTCGACAATTTTATCTGGCGTATCAATTTGACACCTTGATAAATAGTTATCCATAAATTGGTTACTTTCAGGATTTACAGTCATCTTTGCACTTTGCCCAGTATTTACATAGATATAATGTAACCTTTTGAGTCGACGTCCACAATCCCCATAGGTACTATTTACCCGAAGAAATTAGCTTTTCTTAATGTACGAGAGAGAAGTTAATCGATATAGCTTTTCTGTTCACTAGTTATTCATTACCACTCATACTCTGGCTAACAAATGGCGGCAAACATTATTAGCCCACCTCCTTACATTTTCTTGCCGTATTGAACCCGCTTTTTCAGACGCTTGATGTACTATAAAAAAATGATTGTCTTTACCAAACCCACTATCAAAATAATCCTTTGGCCAACTCAACGACTTTTTGAGTAGCTTTATCTCAATCTCGGATAGGTGTTCAACTACTGCTTTCGCAGAAGAAGCCATAACCACCTTTGTTGATAATGACTTTGCAGCATCCGAGGTATCAACCTCCATAAGGTAGAATTGGTGACCACTGACAGTCACCCTGGCCAACATCCAACACCTTGGCGCTAAGTCATCCCGCATTAGGTGCATTTTGCATCGACCAACAGATGGCAGCTTTCTAAAGGCTAGACGCTCAACTCTGCAGTTATGATTAGTAACCAAGTAGTTCAGCATTTTTGAAAAGCTTTCAAACTTACTATCGTACAAGTGCATATCATCAGTATTTTCGTCTAAACCATCCCATTCAGCACTAGGCAACTCACCCATAGGAGATTGTTCTTCTGTACTAACTAGACTGGATGCTTCGCTTCCGTCAGAATTGTCGCTGGAACCAACCTTTTTCCTTTTTCTTGCCGTTTTATGAGTATTTACCGCCTTTGCAAATTCAACTTTCGTTTTGACTCCATCAATTTGCACCGGATCATTTTCACCACTGGAGTCTTGATCCTCATCTACTTCATGATTAGGCGGTCGGTAATCTCCACCACGGGCACCCCTTCCACCACTCAGCTCAGGCACATAGAATTTGGGACTAAAGAACTCAACGTCACTAGGCACACCTGTCGGAATACCTGTTAATTCAGTGATTTCATAAACCAACAAGGTATTAGTTTCTGTATCTAAATTTCCGCGAACTTTTAAATTAACTCCTTGAAGGGGAGGAGGCTCAAACTCAAAGTTCCAAATCCTGTATGAGCCTCGGTTAAAGCCAGACTCTAGCTGCGCCTTACTGATACTTTCGTAGGAGAGCCGAGCATCGTTATCTAAGAGAAGCCAAGCTAAGTAACGCCGGTAACCGGGATCTGAAAATACGTTATCGGGGCAGGTGCTATTTGGGAGCACAGTAATGACGGCATGCTCTGAATTAGTCGCATCATGCTCTACTGAAAACTCATTCTGCAGTATTCCGTGCTCCATACACGCACGAGAGAAGTAGGCATTATGAAAAAATAACGCCCTGGCTAATTCAAACTGCGGTAAATACACTGTCATGCCATCAGGTAAGGTTTTAACGAAACAACGAGACTTCCGCTCCTTTGGCAAATCTCGCTCTTTCGCAGGGCAGTCTTCTAGATTGCTTACTTCCCATTTTTGTAAGTTATCGACGGTGAACTCTATCTCAGAACCTTGTTTCCGAAATGGTCGCGTGGGATTAATAACATTTTTTCTGACTAGAATTGGGGCTTGAGACAATAGAACACTATCGTTGCCTCTCGTTTTTCTTGGGTAAATACTTAGATTAATCCCCCATTGGCTTCCATCAGTCCGTTTGAACACTGATCCAATACCATTTATCCAGGTGTTATCTTCAAACCCACCGAGCCTATCCATCGCTTACAACCCCATTACCTCAGAAAGAAACTCTCTTGCTTCTTCCGTTAAGCGCTCTTCACTAAGCCCAGCGCTACGCAAAACATCCCATCGTTTAAGGTGTTCACTTTGTTTATGCCGCTCAATCGCCACGTGTGTTATGCGGCGGATCTGATAGTCCGCAATCGTTTCCGTGTATCTACTTAGAAACAGCTTACACAGGGGAAGCTTATATAAGTTTTTTTCCACCTTTGACTTATGATCCAACTGGTTAAAGTACCAGTTTCTTGATCTCCTAGGGCTCTCCAGCTTTATTTCAAAGCAGTCACGAATGGATATCAGAGCCTTTAACAAGCCGCGATCAAATGAGCTCCAATTCACTCGTGTAGACAGTGCTGACCTTTTACACATCAACTTTGCATTAAGCGACAATAACCAAGCTCTATCGTGGCGATACAGCCAAGTATAGTCTCCTCCGGCACCTTCAAGGCGAGCCCTTTTCGTCCCTTTATTCTTTATCGCTTTAAGCCAAACTCTGCGCCGTTTAAGTATTGTTAACTTATCAGCCTGGAGCATAAGGCTGTGAGTAACTGACTTTTCCGGCTCATATGATTTGACGTCTTTAATGACGTCATTTAACGCAATCGTATCTCCGAGAAATGCATGTAATACAACAAGGTGCTCAAGGTAACTGAAGCTTTTACGATGTTTTCTAAATAGGCTTCTTAGCCAGCATGTATCAGAGTCTATTAGTTTCAGGCCAACACTTTTCAACCAGCTTTCTGACCAATAGTTAGTGACTTTCCGAGCGACTTCTTCATGCTCTATATTGCAGCCTCTATTGAATCCAAAATCACAAGCAAGAGCTTTATAAAACAACCCCCATTGGATAACTGTTGGTACCGACTGCTCAGGCAGGTTCAAAATCGATGTAATGCTTGAATTCAAGACATTGCTCTGCCTATTCGTTTTGCTTTGCGGCTTACAAGAACATAAGTTTAGGTCTGCGGCCGTATACACATGGCGCTTATAAGAAGTCCGTCTTACTGCTGTTTCCTTTAGCTCCCCATGAATAGGACAGTAATCCATACCCGCAATTTGCCAGTCTCGTCGCCAGAAGCATTCGCCAAATTGATTCCATTGCTGTTCAATGCATTTAGGGCAATATCGTAAGTAGTACGGTTGAGTAATTCGGGATGCGGCGAATCCTGACATGACATGTACCGAATGCACTTTATCGGCTAAAAGCTGCTTTTTCAGTTCTGTTCTTCGTGATTCGCCAATAAACAGAGCGTACAGAGGAAACAATGTATGTTTATAAAGCAAACTCTCAGGTTGAACGTTCAGCTGGCCTGGATATAGTTCCGCTACCTGCTCTAAATGACCGTGTAAGTCAGACGTAGCAATGATTGTGTTCTTCCCAAACACTTCGTGTAAGAGCTCTTTAGGTGAGGTTAAACCGCTGTGGATACCATAACGGGCTATCGTGCTATAGATAAGCTCATCGGGATAAGGAAGCGGAAAACCGAGCATCTATCCCACCTGTTTTAACCTAGCTTCCATATCGAAAATGTCACGGCCTACTGCAAGCTCACCATAAAACTGACTTTTCCGTTGTGAGTATTTAAAGCGTAAATCATCGGATGGAAGGGTGTGCCATTCTTTTGACTTTATTGTTTTTGCCTTCGGTTTGGACTTTTGCACTGCCGTAGGCTCTTGCTCCGTTTTATACCACTCGAGAACGATACGAGTTAACTCCGGCAGCTCAAGCTCAGAATGTTCACTGAAAACTTTCTCAACCAGCGCCGGCAGCAAGTCAGATTCGCAGCCCATCGCCTGGAGCATATTATAAAGCCTTAAAGCTTTTTCATTATTGCCAAACGACACCTCTTTTTTCTTCTCTTCCTGCTCCTGTGCAATTAGGTTTCTGAGTTCAAGTAAGCGCTTATCTATTGAGGGTAAGTGTAAGTCCGAGTATTTCACTATCAAGTCAGCATCATTGCGTCTCAAGGCTTCAAGCATTGGGTGAACAGGAATAAGTTCTTGTTCATAAACTTTTCGAAGTAAGTCTGCGGTAATACGTTCAAGGCCCGTCGCTATTGCCCGCATTTGAGCCAATACAAAAATCTTCACGACGATATCTAAAACGCCTTGTGATAGGTCATACCAACAGTCTCGAACTTCGTCACTGAGCGTTTCATCTCGTCGCTCTAGCCACTGGTACTTCCATAGTTTATTAGTAAAGGCCTCCCATTCGCTCAGCTTTGGCTCTCCCGTTTTAGGGTGGTATCGACGAGTGCCTCGTTGCATTGGTTCCCAAAACAATGAACCAAATCCAGCGCTTCTTCTCCCAGCCTGCAGCTCCATTTCAAAGATCGGCCTGGCTTTTGGTGTTCCAACTAATACAACCGGAACACCGATGACGTTTACCAACGCAACAAAGAACTCAAGCATAGCTTCTTTACTTAAAGTACCTTTCAACCCTAGTCTTTGAATTTCATCGATAACAAGAACACCAATCGCTTTTTGAGTAGCTACTTGCCCCATCAAAGCCAGGAGAACTTCAGGCCCATGACGTTTTCGAACATACTTTTTCTCATAGCCTGTCTGAAGCGTCCGGTCGACTTCACGGAAAAAGTTCAAACATAAGCTTTTAAGAGAACCATCACTCGGGCATTCAATGCGCAGGTAGGGGAGTTGAATAAAATTATAGTCCGGATGGAAAATCACCTCAGGATAAGTAGCGAGTATACGGTTAACTGTGGTGCTTTTCCCTGACCCTGAACAGCCTATCAGGGACAAACATTTAGCCGTTGAATTCGACTGTGAAAAACGAAAGTCACTCGTCGCCCCCTCCATTATGCGCTGATATCCCTCCTGCATTTTTTTGTTAAGGGAGCCATCTGCAGGGTTACGACCAACGTAACCCGCCCGAATCATGATTGACAACTTCTCCTCTAACTGTAAATGCATTGATAGAGGTTGAAAGAAATCATCTAGCAAAGACGCTATGTTATGGGCTCTTTCTTGAGGCTCTGCAAATCGATTTTCTTGGTCGAACCGGACTTTTCCGGTGAGGCTATTTCGAAGTGTTTTGCGATCCATTATCGGAGGCAGAGCTTCAATCAGCGGGTTGCCCTGATAGCGCTCAGGTTTAAGAGGCCTGTAAACCGCTGAAACGTAATTATTGGGTAGCGGCATTAATCGTCATCCTCAAAGAGTTCATCAATATAATCCGGATAATCAAGGTCAGGGCTGCTTTCCTTAAGAGGGATAACATCAGCTGATTTATTACCCGACTGAGCATTTTTAGGTGCTTTGCTTTTACGCTCTAATCTTTTTTCACTAGACCGGTTGTCATTGATAGCTCTTATTCGCTCCGCTTTTGGCCGATCAGAGCGAGCGGGGGAATCAGATACAGTCTGAGAAATCTTATCAAGCACAAATTCTTCATGTTCTCGACGGCTTTCTTTAGCTGCTAACTTTGCTTTTGCAGCAACTTTCTTCTGCTCTTCTTGAAGTTGCCAAACATCCCAAAATGATGAGCCTCGGTATTGACGAGAAATTTCAGTCAGGCTGCACTTCCAGTACTTGTTGCTTCCTTTTTCATAAAAGAGATAAATACTGTCTGCACTCAACGGATCATATGCCGCCATCATCTTTTTAGGTCGTTTCACATCACGACCCCGATGCGTCCAACCTAACCGGACGATCTCTGAAGCAGTATAATACAAGCCAAATAACCCCACACCGCGCTCTGAAAGCGTTACCTCACTCCTGGGAAGCAGTGCAATTTTAAGTGCATCACTATCAGTCTGGCGGAGACGCCCAGTACGATTTTGAATACCCCAGTTCCAAAGGTGAATGGGAGTACTCGGTAAGTCCGTTGGCATATCAACTTCCCGATCGTATTTATCAAGTACCGCAAATTGATTGTGTTGCAGCACTGACGACAAAACAATTTGAGTGAAGTCTGTAATCGTTAGCTTGGCATCAAGACGGTAATCTGAGCCTCCACGCTTTTTCACCAAATTACCGGTTACATAACCAGGCACAAACGGACCAAAAGATTCGTGCATTGTTTTAAAATGCCTTTCGACAATACCTTTGGCTTCGCCTCGATACGGTGGAGTATTTTCTATTCGCATAGAAAAACTACTCTCTAAATTTTCAATCTGATGACCAAGTAATTCCCCTCTATCGGCCAGGAGGGCATCAGGCAAACCAATACATGGCCACTCATCGTCCGTGATATCAAAACCAAGCTCGCGACAATAGTCTGACTTACTGCTTATCGCTACGTGCAATGCCTGAAGCGCAGCGGCGTATGAGGGGTTTTCAAAACCGATATAAAATCCAGCCACCATTCGACTGAATACATCGATAACCATGTAAACAACCGGACGCCCAACGATATTGCCCCTGTCGGAATCAGAAACCAGATAAACATCCGCTATCGTCGCATCAATTTCATAACGAGAGCCGGGTCCCAAAGCTTGCGATGCTGCAGTTCCGTGTAACGGTCGTATATCTTTGCTGTAGTCTTTCTTCGATATCCTTTTTTGCAGCGCTTCCGTTTGATTATATTCTCGTTTATAGAAATGACGCAGCTGCCATAAGCTTGGTAGATTTTCCTCAGCAACATCCGGAAAGTAGTTGTGATACATGGTTTCTAAGCGACGATGTGCATAGGGAAATGAATGCCTCTTGTCGCTTAAAATATACTTATCAATCGCTATCCGAAATAACCGTTCAGTTTGTTCATCAACAATTGCTCCCGTGCCTGGTAAATACTTACGCGGGCGGCCTAATTTTTTTCCTTTGGCGACACGCTTTTTGCCCTTGCCACCAGAATTCTTGTAGTCAGGCAGTAAGGCATTAGGTATTTGTCCCCGTTGCCAATATCTCCGCGCTAGTCGGTAAACCGTCTGCTTTGTCGTACCAAACTCACTAACAATTTTATCAACTACTGGTCCTCGCCTTTTCGGATTATAAAAGTCAGTTAGTTCAATCAAAGGCCTCAACACCGCAAAATTCTTATCCCGTTTATCACGGGCAACGGTTCCCTCGCCCGGCGATTCATATGCAAGGTAGTTATACGGGTCGTCTATACGCTCAAAAGCGTCATCATCAATTGTCTTATAAATTTCGCTGATAAGAATTAACTCGGGCAGTGCTTTTTCATCGTCCAGACTTATCCAGACGAGTTGTTCATCAAGACTTTCGAGAATGCGAAAGCGCTCATCGTGAAACTTAACTACTTCATTGATTCGAAACACGATATGCCTCCTTGATAAAACTTAAGTCAGAGGCACGCAAAGCGCCAACCTTTAACTTCGTTATGGGAGTAAAAATATCAAATTCAAAGTAACGCTTAGCTAAAAGACGCCGAATCTCATACAACGACTCGCCAGCATTTAAACCATAACTGGTATCGAGTTTCTTACACAGTGAAATGATGGTTTGATTGGGATTTTGCGTGAACTGATGTTGATAAAACTCTATCTGCTCAGACGCTAATTCATCATCTTCTTCTGAGCGGCTAGCAGGATATAACCAGTTTACGTTCTTGCTAACTTCCTTGGGTATCTGATGATCGGTTATCAGGTACCAAGGCACACCTTTCTCCATCCAGTACCTGCGCTCCAATTCAAGTTTCTCAACCGTACGCTCATCATCTAGTGCACTCGCATACTTGGCCTGAAATACTAATCTTGGGGTTTCTTCATTTGACGAGTCGACTAGAAAGTCGCTCGACATGAAATGGTCAAAGCCATTTTGTGCTGGATGCTTAATACCTGCATCGGCAGCAAGTTGCTTAGTAAGGGTTCGGTCTAATGGGAACTGTTCACGTACTTGGGTAACATCGGGTAGCCACTCGAGAAGAAGAAAAACTGAGAGCTCTAGATCGGACAGTAAGTGATGGGTTCGTCTGGACTTGTGGCCAAATACTCGATGAACACGGCCAAGGGAGGGCAAATCTCGAACAGTCAGCCAAGGTCGATATTCTTCATTCTGGCCGCTACCGCGCCCTTCCTTTATCCATTTTAAGAAAGTCGCTTCGGAAATTAGGTTCTTCTTCGTTGCCATTACGAACCCCCTGACTTAGACATTAAGTCATACTAGTCAGTGAGTTAATGGTATGCAACTTTACGTTTTAACCTGCTATCAAATCGCTACACAAAAATAGCTTTATTAAGTTTATGAACATGAAAAAACGGATGTGTATTTATTCGAAAATCAAAATAAAACATTGACTTCTGGATGTTTATACAGTAGTGTGGCTCTGATTGGTTTTTTCCGATCAAGGTAGGCTTTTACGTAATTTTAGTAACAGCTTTGAACTATTACTAATAGAAGGAAGAAAAAATGTTTTTCTTAAAACTCTTCTCAATAACGACATACCTATTATAAGGAGGTAAATATGTCTGAAAACGACAGTACTAACGAAAACTCGCGTCAAGCTTTCCGCGTCTACAAATCTCAGGATAAAAATATTGTTGGTAGCAATATTCCTAAAGAACTAGATACTCACCTAGAAACGCCGCGGATTGTATTCGTTCGAGATAAGCATGTCAATAGTAGTTGGCAAAAAGTATTACCAACGGCTAAAAATGACATTACAGCAAAACTTATCGGCTTACAACACTATCCTGAAAATTACCTTTCTTACGACATAGACTTACTTACAAGTCTTGACCGTTCAAGCACGGTAAATGGAAGTGTTATTACTGCAGCAGGCCAAACAGGGAGCATTAATACCCCGTTCATTCTTCATGATCACGATACGCAATACCATGTGGCAGCGTTCGTTAGTAGTGAAGGGCTTTGCCACGTATTAAGTGTATGGCCATTTGATGTATCAGACAACAACGGCCAGGTTCACAATCGTAAACCTGAGTCCGTCATGTCTAAAGTTGAAAGCTTATATGAGGCTTTAGTACTAGCCTAATACGTTGTAAGAAATAGAGCCGCGATGTTCACCGCATCGCGGCTTTTACTTGTTACCTAAAGAACATCTAACTGGTTAGATGTGCTATCAGTACTGTTCTCTTTAGCAATCTGATGTGGGGATAGCTTAAACGTAAACCCTCCAGCGAATGCCATTTCAATAAGGCGATCAATACTAAATTGAGATACGCGCTGATTCTTCAAAAGGCTCACTTGCGCTTGAGTAATTCCTAACGCATTTGCAGCATCTTTTTGCTTCATATTTTTTACTAAACCATAGATAAACATCATCAAGTGTGACTTAAAGTTGGTTTTATAAAGCTCGACACTATCCATTCCCGTCTCAGAAATATGGACGGTTTTGCTACCTTGACGCGTCCGAGACACGTCAAACTTCGCAATATTACTGTGGCTTTCCTTTTTCTCCTGATCTCGTATCTCCGCGCTATCTACCACACATTTACTTGTGCCGTTTTTCATCCTAACTCTCCAATTTCACGCAGTTATTATTTAGCGAGTTTACAGAAGCTGACTCTCGCACTTGCGAGGTAGTAAAATTTACTATTAGCCAGCGACAAAAAAACCAGAGAAAAGTCTCTGGAAGTATTGACAGGTGTAAATATATCACCACTCGAATAAAAAAGCCAAATTTTTTGTTGCCTTTTTATACAATCTTTTGTAAAGACGGAAAATTTTTCTAGAGAGTCTGGAAATTACGAGAAAGAAAGTATCAGGAAAGCATTTAAGGCGGCAGTATTAAGAAGGAAAAAATTAGCAGTGGCGGAGTATCAAACTTTATTCCTAAGTATGATTCTTTATTACTAGGTATGAATCTTTATTACTCCACCACAAAAAAAGGGCCTTTCGGCCCTTCCTTATTCAACAGTAACTGACTTAGCCAGGTTTCTGGGCTGGTCCACATCCGTACCTTTTATCAAGGCCACGTAGTAAGACAGCAGCTGCAGCGGAACGGTGTAAACAATAGGTGCTATCACTTCGTCGCAATGACAAACGTTCAGTACGTTCATTGTGTCATCACTCTTGAAGTGAGCATTTTTGTCGGCAAAAACGTACATCAAACCGCCACGGGCTCGTACTTCTTCCACGTTCGACTTAAGTTTTTCCAGTAAGTCATTATTTGGTGCCACGACAATAACCGGCATTTCTTCGTCAATAAGTGCCAGTGGGCCGTGCTTTAATTCACCCGCCGCATAGGCTTCAGCATGAATGTACGAAATTTCTTTAAGTTTTAACGCGCCTTCCATAGCAATAGGGTATTGATTACCACGGCCCAAGAATAAGCTATGGTCTTTATTCGCAAAGTCCTGAGCCAGCTCTTCAATTTCATCGGCTAATGCCACCGCTTCTTCCAGCTTGGTTGGTAAGGCTTGCAGTGCATGAACAACTGCTTCTTGCTGTTGCTCTGGCATACCTCGGTATTTACCAATACCTAAGGTCAGCATTAATAGACCAGTAAGCTGGGTTGTGAAAGCCTTAGTCGACGCCACACCAATTTCAGCACCGGCGCGCGTCAAAAAGGCCAGGTCCGACTCGCGCACCATAGACGAAGAGCCTACGTTGCAAATGGTGAGGCTGCCTTTATAGCCTAGTTCTTTCGACAAACGCAGTGCCGCCAACGTATCCGCCGTTTCACCACTTTGAGAAATGGTGACCAATAAGCTGTTCGGGTGAACATACGACTTGCGATAACGGAATTCAGACGCTATTTCAATGCTGCATGACACATTCGCCATAGACTCCAGCCAATAGCGGGCAACCATACCGGCATGATAACTGGTGCCACAAGCAACAATTTGCACATGCTCAATGTCTTTTAAAATCTCCGCTGCATTTTCGCCAAAAGCATTATCGAGTACGGTAGTTTCCGACAAACGACCTTCCAGCGTATTACGAACGGCAATTGGCTGTTCATAAATTTCTTTCAACATGAAATGGCGGTACTGGCCTTTACCACCAGCGTCATAGCTGACATCAGACTCGACGACTTCGCGTTCTACTGAATTGCCTTCAGCGTCGTAAATGGCAATATCTGTGCGGTTAATGTCGGCTACATCGCCTTCTTCCAGGTAAATAAACTGACGGGTAACCGGTAATAAGGCCAACTGATCAGAGGCGACAAAGTTTTCACCAATACCAACACCGATAACCAATGGGCTGCCTGAGCGCGCAACGACCAAGCGCTCAGGATGCTTAGTATCCATAACGACAGTGCCATAAGCGCCTTCTAACTGACGAACAGCTGACTTAACCGCATCTAATAAGTCGCCCTTGGTTTTGCGCTCATGATGAATTAAGTGAGCGATTACTTCGGTGTCAGTCTGCGAGTTAAAAACATAGCCTTCGGCTTTAAGCTCTTCTCGCAGGCGCTCATGATTTTCAATAATGCCGTTATGCACTACGGCAATTTCATCCTCAGAACGGTGAGGGTGGGCGTTTGCTTCCGTTACACCACCGTGTGTGGCCCAGCGAGTGTGCGCAATGCCTATAGTACCGTCCAGTGGATTCTGTGCTATCGCATCTTTCAGTTCCTGGACTTTACCGGTTCGTCTGACACTCTTCAATTCGTTATTGGCATCAATGACAGCAACGCCTGCCGAGTCATAGCCTCTGTATTCAAGACGTTTAAGACCTTCCAACAAAATACCGGCGACACGGCGTTCTGATGTTGCACCTACTATACCGCACATAACTTAACTTCCTTTTTTCTGAGGGCGTTGCCAGCCACTGATATTACGCTGTTTTCCACGCGCTACCGCAAGTTCTTCATCGGCCACTTCCCGGGTCACTACCGAGCCGGCCCCAACGGTTGCATTGTTACCTATTTTTACTGGCGCAACCAACGAGCTGTTAGAGCCAATAAACGCACCGTTACCTATTTCCGTCAGGAATTTATTAACACCGTCGTAATTACAGGTAATGGTTCCGGCACCAATATTGGCGTACTCGCCAACTTGAGCGTCGCCCAGATAGGTTAAATGGCTTGCTTTGGAGCCTTTACCTAAGCGACTTTTCTTCATTTCGACAAAGTTTCCGACCTGCGCTTCATCAGCAAGTTCCGCGCCTGGGCGCAAGCGAGCAAACGGGCCAACTTTACAATTGTTCGCTACCGTCGCACCTTCAATGTGTGAATTAGCACGAATCACCGTGTTGTCGCCAATGATTGCGTCTTTAATCACACAGTTAGGCTCTACCGTCACGTTATTACCTATAGTGACATCGCCTTCAATAACCACGTTTATATCAAAAGTTACGTCGTTACCGACAGTAAGTTTACCGCGACAATCAAAACGAGCCGGGTCAATTAGGGTAACGCCCTGTGTCATTAATTCGTCAGCCTGACGACGTTGAAACGCACGCTCCAGCTGCGCTAATTGTTGACGGTTATTCGCTCCTTCAACTTCATAGGTCGCATCGGGTTGCGCAGTAGCAATTGTCACGCCTTGTTCAGCGGCCATAGCAACAATGTCAGTCAGATAATATTCTTTCTGGGCATTGTCGTTACTTAAGTTCTCTAGCCACGCTTTAAGCTCAACACCATCGGCAATCATAATGCCGGTGTTCACTTCCTGAATAGCGAGTTGCTCGGCATTTGCATCTTTTTGCTCGACAATGCCGGTCACTTGTTTATCCGTATTTCTGACGATACGACCGTAACCGTTAGGGTCGTCGAGAGTCATGGTTAGAAGGCCTAACTCTGTCGTCTGGGTGGCCGTTAAAAGCTTAATTAAGGTCGATTCGGTTAATAGCGGCACATCACCGTACAAAATAACGACTTTTTCATCATCTTTTAAGTAAGGGATGACTTGCTGAACTGCGTGTCCCGTGCCCAGTTGTTCGCGTTGCTCAACCCAGGTTAAGTCATCTCCCTGAATTGTGTTCTGTAGCTGCTCACCACCATGGCCGTATATTAGGTTTATTGCTTCAGGCTTTAACGACCGAGCCGTGTCTATTACATGCTCTACCATTGGCTTATTCGCTACTTTATGCAGCACTTTAGGCAAGTCTGAGCGCATTCTGGTTCCTTTACCAGCCGCCAGAATCACAACGCGTAACTTCATAGTCATCGAATCCTTAATAAAACGTTCATAAC
The DNA here is from genome assembly GCF_002388365.1 of Idiomarina sp. UBA4520. Lineage (NCBI taxonomy): Bacteria > Pseudomonadati > Pseudomonadota > Gammaproteobacteria > Alteromonadales > Idiomarinaceae > Idiomarina > Idiomarina sp. UBA4520. The sequence continues at coordinate 19,660 of NZ_DGMK01000009.1, forward strand.
CCGCATTGTAACGACAAAAAAGGCCTTGTTGTACTCACAACAAGGCCTTTTACAGGTTATATACAAACTTTTAGCGTCTAAGCTTACGAATAACCTCAAGCTGAGCCAGCGCACGTGACAATTCAGCAATTGCTTCTGCGTAGGTGACATCGGCACCTGAATCGGCAATAGCTTCTTCTGCACGTTTTTTCGCAGCTTCTGCGGCTTGTTCGTCCAGTTCGTCACCACGTACTGCTACGTCAGCTAGTACAATGACGTGACCCGGTTGAACTTCTAAAACACCGCCAGCGACATACATAAGCTCTTCATCACCTGCTTCACTGACATAACGCACCATACCTGGCTTAATTTTTGTCAGTAGAGGTGCGTGACCCGGGTAAATACCCAGCTCACCTTCGCTACCAGAAACCTGAACCGTTTGTACAGCGCCGGAGAAAAGCTTTTCTTCAGCGCTAACAACGTCCAGAGTTAATGTCTGTGTGGCCATTTAAACCTCCAGATTGGTTACAGGTTTTTGGCTTTCTCAACCGCTTCTTCGATGGTACCTACCATGTAGAAAGCTTGTTCTGGCAGATCATCGTATTCGCCTTCAAGAATACCTTTAAAGCCAGCAATCGTGTCTTTCAGCGATACATACTTACCAGGAGCTCCGGTAAATACTTCGGCTACGAAGAACGGCTGTGACAAGAAACGCTGAATTTTACGAGCGCGGGCAACAGTACGCTTGTCTTCTTCTGACAATTCGTCCATACCCAAGATAGCAATGATGTCTTTCAGCTCTTTATAACGCTGAAGCACTTCCTGAACACCCATTGCCGTGTTGTAGTGCTCGTCACCGATAACCTGAGGGTCCAACTGACGTGACGTTGAATCCAACGGGTCAACCGCAGGGTAGATACCCAATGACGCAATGTCACGGTTCAATACAACAGTCGCATCCAAGTGAGCGAAGGTTGTTGCAGGAGATGGATCCGTTAAGTCATCCGCAGGTACGTAAACGGCCTGAACAGACGTGATTGAACCCGTCTTAGTTGAGGTGATACGTTCCTGAAGAACACCCATTTCTTCAGCAAGTGTAGGCTGATAACCAACCGCTGAAGGCATACGGCCTAATAGTGCTGATACCTCGGTACCTGCCAGTGTATAACGGTAGATGTTATCGACGAAGAATAGTACGTCGCGACCTTCGTCACGGAATTTCTCTGCGATAGTCAAACCAGTCAGAGCAACACGTAAACGGTTACCCGGTGGCTCGTTCATCTGACCATAAACCAGTGATACTTTATCCAGAACGTTTGAATCGTTCATCTCGTGATAGAAGTCGTTACCTTCACGAGTACGCTCACCAACACCTGCGAATACTGAGTAGCCGCTGTGCTCGATAGCGATGTTACGGATAAGCTCCATCATGTTAACGGTTTTACCAACACCAGCACCACCGAACAGACCGACTTTACCACCCTTAGCGAATGGGCAAATCAGGTCGATAACTTTGATACCAGTTTCTAACAGTTCGTTAGTGTTTGACTGGTCTTCATAAGTTGGCGCTGCGCGGTGAATAGACATACGCTCTTCTTCACCGATAGGACCCGCTTCATCGATTGGGTTACCCAATACGTCCATAATACGGCCCAGAGTTTTCTTACCTACTGGAACCATGATTGGCTCACCGGTGTTCTCAGCGGTGATACCACGACGCAAACCGTCAGTTGTACCCATTGCGATGGCACGTACAATTCCGCCGCCCAGCTGTTGCTGAACTTCCAGAATCAGACCTTCTAAACCACCGTCGGTCACTTTCAGTGCGTCGTATACTTTTGGTACAGCGTCTTGTGGAAATTCTAAATCCACAACGGCGCCGATAATTTGTACGACCTTACCTTGACTCATGACGTTTCCTCTAACTCTTCAATTCTTTTTACCGTTGCCGCGTTATACCGCTTCGGCGCCGGATACGATTTCCGAAATTTCTTGCGTAATTGCTGCCTGACGCGCCTTGTTGTACTGCAATTGCAGCTGATCGATAAGATCTTCGGCGTTGTCGGTTGCGGCTTTCATCGCAATCATCCGTGCGGCTTGCTCGCTTGCAAAGTTATCTACGACGCCTTGGTACACCTGCATTTCTACAAAGCGGCGAATAAGCGTATCTAAGATACTTTCAGGATTCGGTTCATACAGGTAGTCCCAGCTGCCTGTTTGTACATCATCTTCCGAACCTGTTTGCGGCAATGGCAACAATTGATGAATGGTCGGCTCTTGGGTCATCGTATTCACAAACTTGTTGAATACAACGTACAAGCGATCGATTTTGCCTTCTTCGTAGGCATCCAACATGACTTGGATAGAACCGGTAATTTCTTTCAGCTCAGGTTTTTCACCCATGCCTGATACTTGCGCCTGCAATTTACCAAAGCGCTTAAAGAATCCAGTTCCTTTACTGCCTATTGCAGCAAAATCGGCTTCTACACCTTGCTCTTTCCACTCATTTGCGTGCTTAACGACTTTTTTGAACTCATTTCCGTTCAAGCCGCCACACAAACCACGGTCGGTAGAAATCACAATATAACCCACGCGTTTTACCTGGCGTTCTTCCATAAATGGATGACGATATTCCAGATTACCGCGTGCCACATGACCAATCACCTTGCGAATGGTTTCAGCGTATGGGCGACTTGCTTCCATACGTTCCTGCGCCTTTTTCATCTTAGACGCAGCCACCATTTCCATAGCGCTGGTGATCTTCTGAGTATTACCGATACTCGAGATCTGAGTTTTTATCTCTTTACCGCTGGCCATGACGATTCTCCTGTTAACTCAACGACAAATGGCCGCGAATAGGGCGGCCACGTTCGATTACCACGATTGCGTTTGCTTGAATTTCTCAAGCGCCGCTTTCAACTGGGCGTCGATGTCGTCGTTATAGTTGCCAGTTTTATCAATCTCAGCCATTAGGTCGGCGTATTCACTCGCCATGAAAGATTGCAGAGACTCTTCAAAATCCATGATTTTGTCGACAGCAACGTCTTTCAGGAAGCCTTTTTCAACGGCGTAAATTGATACAGCCATTTGAGCAACGCTCATTGGCTTGTACTGTTTCTGTTTCATCAGTTCGGTAACACGTTGACCGTGCTCCAACTGCTCGCGAGTAGACTCATCAAGGTCAGATGCGAACTGAGCGAAAGCCGCCAATTCACGGTACTGAGCAAGAGCAAGACGGATACCGCCGCCCAGTTTCTTGATGATTTTGGTCTGTGCTGAACCACCTACACGAGAAACTGAAACACCCGCGTTAACTGCAGGACGAATACCTGAGTTAAATAAGTCAGTTTCTAAGAAAATCTGACCATCGGTGATTGAGATTACGTTAGTTGGTACGAACGCAGAAACGTCACCCGCTTGGGTTTCAATGATAGGTAACGCAGTCAATGAACCGGTTTGACCTTTCACTTTACCATCGGTGTGTTTTTCAACGTAGTCGGCGTTTACACGCGCAGCACGCTCAAGCAAACGAGAGTGAAGATAGAAAACATCACCCGGGAATGCTTCACGACCTGGTGGACGACGCAGCAACAATGAAATCTGACGATAAGCAACAGCTTGCTTAGACAGATCATCGTATACGATAAGAGCGTCTTCGCCGCGATCACGGAAGAACTCACCCATTGTACAACCTGAGTAGGCTGCCAAGTATTGCAGTGCTGCTGATTCAGAAGCAGAAGCCGCAACTACAATGGTGTTTTCCATTGCGCCGTGCTCTTCCAACTTACGAACAACTGCAGAAATAGTGGAGTTTTTCTGACCGATAGCAACGTAAACACACTTAATACCAGAATTTTTCTGGTTAATGATAGCGTCAACGGCTAATGCAGTTTTACCGGTTTGGCGGTCACCGATGATAAGCTCACGCTGACCACGACCAACTGGAATCATCGAGTCAATTGATTTGTAACCAGTTTGCACTGGCTGATCAACAGATTGACGTTCGATAACACCCGGTGCGATTTTCTCAACCGGCTCATAGCCGTCTGCTTCGATAGGGCCTTTACCATCGATAGGCTGGCCTAGCGTGTTAACCACACGACCTAGCAGTTTATCGCCAACCGGAACTTCCAGGATACGACCGGTAGATTTTACTTTGGTGCCTTCTTGCAAATCTGCATACGGGCCCATAACAACCGCACCAACCGAATCACGTTCAAGGTTCAATGCGATAGCGTAACGATTACCAGGTAGCTCAATCATTTCACCTTGCAGACAGTCTGCAAGTCCGTGAACACGAATAATACCGTCTTGAACAGACATGATGGTACCTTCGTTGCGAGCTTCGCTGGTGACTTCGAACTTCTCAATTCGCTGTTTGATCAGTTCTGCGATTTCATTTGAATTCAATTGCATGCTCAAGTCCCCAATTAGGATTGCAGTGCGGTGGCAAGTCTATCGAGCTTGCCACGCAAGGTGCCATCGATAACGGTGTCACCTGCTTCAATTACCAGTCCACCAATGATGGACTTATCAACACTGCAGTTCAGCTTAATTTTGCGTTGCAGACGTTTTTCCAGTGCTTTGCTTAACTCTGTTTGCTGCGCTTTGAGCAAACGAGTGGCTGATTTGACATCGACAGTGACTTCTTTGTCATATTCTGCACGAAACGCCTGATAAAGCTCACTAACCGCCGGAAGTGCCGGTAAACGTTCGTTTTCCGCCATAACCTTCAGGAAGTTTTTAACGTTTTCGTCGATTTCATCGCCGCAAACACCTAAAAATACTTCCGTTGTTTTCCCAACAGTCGCAGAGCTGCTCAAGAAAGACGCGATAATGTCATCTTGTGCTACCGAGGCAGCAAAAGAGAGCATTTCGTCCCATTTATCAAGCGCTCCTTGTTCCAAAGCAAAATCAAAAGCTGCTTTAGCGTAGGGGCGAGCGACCGTAGTCAATTCTGACATAAGCTCTAAACCCCTTTATTAAAGTTCAGCGACCAGTTTTTCAACAATGTCACTGTGAGCGTCTTTATCAATTTCACGCTCGATGATTTTCTGAGCCCCAGTTACTGCAAGAACAGCAACTTGCTTACGCAGCTCTTCGCGAGCGCGATTACGCTCAGCAGTCACTTCTTCGTGACCAGACGCAACGATTTTTTCACGTTCTTCGTGACCACGTTGAGTTTCTTCCTCAACGATTTTAGCGCCACGCTTTTTCGCCTGTTCAACGATTTCAGCTGCCTGCTGTTTCGCTTCTTTTAGCTGCTCAGCAATTTCTTCCTGGGCTTTTTCTAAATCTTTTTGAGCGCGTTCGCCCGCATTTAGACCGTCAGCAATTTTCTTCTGACGCTCTTCGATAGCATTGATGATCGGTGGCCACACGAATTTCATGCAGAACCACACGAACACTATGAACGCGATCGTTTGTCCAATTAGAGTTGCGTTGATATCCACAACGGACCTCCTTTATCTGGTGACCGTCGAATCGCGCTTAGCCTAACTGAGTTAAGAACGGGTTTGCGAAAGTGAATAGCAATGCAACCGCAACACCGATCATCGCGATAGCATCGATAAGACCCGCTACGATGAACATTTTAACTTGCAGCTGAGGCGCTAGTTCAGGTTGACGAGCAGCAGCTTCCAGGAATTTACCACCCAGCATACCGAAGCCAAGTGCTGTACCTAGTGCAGCAAGACCGATCATGATTGATACAGCGATAGCAGTAAAAGCAACTACAGTTTCCATTGATTTCTCCAGTTTTTCAGTAGATTAAAGTTAAAAAGTAAAACAAAAACTTTTTGGTTAAAACGTATTAAAACTTAGTGTTCAGATGATGCCATGCTTAAGTAAACAATGGTCAGCATCATGAAAATAAACGCTTGCAATGTAATGACCAGAATGTGGAATACCGCCCAGGCAAAGTGCGCTGGTAGCTGCCAAAAACCAATCATTGCAATAAGAATGAAGATTAACTCACCCGCATAAAGGTTACCGAACAAACGTAGCGCCAGTGACGCTGGTTTTGCCAATAACGTGATACTTTCCAGTACAAAGTTTACCGGGATTAACGCCCAGTGGTTAAATGGTGTGAACGTCATTTCTTTGGCAAAGCCTTTCACACCTTTGTACTTAATTGAGTAGATAATGATTAGCGCAAAGACGCTTAAACTCAGGGCAAAAGTTGTGTTCAAGTCTGTGGTTGGTACCACTTTCATGTACACATCGTGCGGATCGTCCACAAAGCCTAACCAATAACCGCCATACATGGCTGCTGTTGGTAACCAGTCGACCGGAATTAAATCCATCAGGTTCATCAGGAATATCCAGACGAAGATGGTTAAGGCCAAAGGCGCAATCAATTTATCTTTACCGTGAAAGGATTCTTTGACGCTGTTGTCGACAAACTCGACAATCATTTCGACAAAGCATTGCCACTTACCAGGTACCCCCGCAGAGGATTTTTTCGCTACTCTGCGGAAACTCCACAGAAACAGCACACCCAGTAACACAGACCAGAAGATAGTATCGACATTAACCGCCCAGAAACCGTCACCCACCGTCCAGTTTTGAAGGTGGTGCTGGATATACTGAGTCGGAGTTTGCTCTCCACTTATCATGTTGTTTCCCAGTTACGTTGATTTTAAATACAAAATTGGTGCAATCCACTGCATGATGACGGTTAAAACAAAGCCCACTAGTAACCACACAGGATTAAAATTTGTTACCAGCAACGCTAATACGAGTAGCACTGCCGTTAAAATTAACTTTACGCCTTCACCCACAAAAAAACTCTGGACGACTTTTTTATTCGCTCTTGCCCCTGCATGGCGAAACGCAATGGCTGCAAATAGAGCGTTGGGTATTACTGCTGACAATCCGCCAGATAAAACACCAAGACCCGACTGTAAGCTAAAATTTGTTATCGTGACTAATGATGCAACCAGCAACACCACAAATTGTGTTGCAACGATTTTTCCTGCCAGTTGTTTGCCTACCGCATTTAATGCCTGTGTCACGATGAAAACCTTTTAACTGGCGGCTCTTGTTGCACAGCTTTTAAACAGCTGTAATGAAACTGGCGCTAGTATAAAGATCTACCCCGAAATTGCAAACAAATTTGGCTGTAGGCGTTGTTTTCTATGCCATTTAACAAAAGTTCTACACGTTTCAGTAAGATGCGGATTTTTACTTGATGTGAGTCAGTATTCCGTCCAATTCATCAAGACTTGTATAGTTGATAACCAGTTTACCTTTACCTTTTCGACCATGATTGATTTGCACTTTCGCCCCAAGTGTTTCTGACAACTTGGTTTCTAAATGTTCAATATTCGCGTCGGGCTCTGGTTTTTCAGGTTGTTTGGGTGGGTCGATAGTACGGCGGACTAATTTCTCAGCGTCACGCACAGTCATATCTTTCGCTACTATTTGCTGCGCAACATCAGCTTGCTGCTCACCTTGCAAAGCAAGCAATAACTTAGCATGACCAAGTTCAATGTCACCGCGCTCTAAAAGCACTTTAACGCCATCTTCAAGGTTATTGAGACGCAATAAATTAGTCACAGTAGTACGGGACTTACCAACCGCCTGTGCGACATCTTGATGCGTCATCTGGAACTCATCGAGCAGTCGCTGTAATGCGGTTGCTTCTTCCATAGCGTTTAAATCTTCACGCTGAATGTTTTCAATTAGTGCAATAGCAACGGCGGCTTCATCGGGTACCTCTTTCACTAAGCAAGGCACCATATCAAGCTTCGCCAGTTGCGCGGCACGCCAGCGTCGTTCGCCAGCAATAATTTCATATTCGTCTTTAGCGGTCGGGCGCACCACAATAGGCTGAATAATGCCTTGCGCTTTAACCGACGCCGCTAGGTCTTCCAGCGCTTCCGGTGACATGTCTTTACGAGGTTGATAACGGCCCGGTTTCAGCTGCTCAATAGGCAGCTTTTGAAGTTCGCCTTTTGCTTCTTCAGAAACTTGTTCTGATGATTGACGCTCAGAGTTTTGCTGGTTACTCGTTAAAAGCGCATCTAAACCGCGACCCAGTCCTCGTTTTTTTGCCGACATGCTGAATAAATTCCCTTGTTAAGATTCTTCTACAACGCTGTTATTTTTTGTTTCTGCTCGTCGAATAAGCTCACCGGCCAATGACAAGTAGGCTTTAGAACCCGTGGACGACTTATCGTAATACATTGCTGGTGCACCAAAAGATGGCGCCTCGGCCAAACGCACATTACGGGGGATAACCGTGCGATACACTTTGTCACCGAAGTGATTTTTTAACTGTTCTGACACATCATTTGCCAGGCGGTTACGAGGGTCATACATAGTTCGTAGTATGCCTTCAATTTCTAGCCCCGGGTTCACAACATCAGCAAGTTGACGGATGGTTTCCATCAATGCTGTTAGGCCTTCCAATGCATAATATTCGCACTGCATAGGAACTAAAATAGAGTCAGCTGCGGCCATACCATTCACGGTCAACATGTTCAGCGAAGGCGGGCAGTCGATAAAAATAAAGTCGTAACTATCATCTACGGACTTCAATGCATTTCGTAAACGCAGTTCACGAGCAAAGACTTCCATTAACTTTATTTCAGCAGCAGTAGCGTCTGCGTTAGCGGCAATAAGATGGTATTTACCGTTAGTGTCGGTGATGGCAACGTCTTTGACCGGCTTTTCTTCTATCAGCAGTTCGTAAATGGTGTTTTCAACGTCGTACTTATCGACGCCGCTGCCCATTGTGGCATTACCCTGTGGATCTAAATCAATAAGCAGCACTTTACGGCGAGTCGCAGCCATGGAAGCCGCTAAATTCACCGCTGTTGTTGTTTTCCCAACGCCACCTTTTTGGTTTGCAATAGCAATGGTTGTAGCCACGGGTTTGGTAACCTCTTGTTGTTGTCGTCGACTCGACGCTCGGTTTTACGACCGTTTGCTTATAATGACGATATGTCGGCTCGCGTCAATGCCCGGAACGTTAATTTGCTGAATATCATCGACTTCGAAACCCTCAGTCAACTCGTCCAACTCATCTTGAGGGTATAAGCCTTTCAATGCATAAAATTTACCGTTCTTTTTCGGTAAATGCTGACACCAACTCAGCATATCATTAAGCGAGGCAAAGGCTCTACTGATAACGCCATCAAACTGAGTTTCGTCCTGATATTCTTCTACGCGGGCCTGAACAGCCGTGACATTATCAAGTTTGAGTTCATGGCAAACCTGGCGAATAAAACGAATTCGCTTGCCCAAACTGTCCAGTAATACAAATTCTTTGTCTGGCTCCGCTATAGCCAGCGGCAGTCCCGGTAAACCCGGACCGGTTCCTACATCGATAAAGCGCCGTCCGTGCAAATATGGGCGTACTGTCACACTGTCCATAACATGCCGCGTTAGCATATCGTTCGGATTACGGACACTGGTTAAATTGTACGCTTTATTCCACTTGTCTAATAAACCAACAAGCGCGACTAGTTGTTGAACTTGTTGGTCTGTCAGGGTTATGTCAGCTTGCTGTAAATACTGCTTTAACTGCTCTTCCACACTCAATCCTTAAGCACTTTTGCGCAATAACCCTTGTTTTTTAAGATGCACCAATAACATGGAAATTGCGGCCGGCGTTATACCTGATATACGAGCTGCTTTACCCACGGTTTCCGGCTGATGATCATTCAGTTTCGCAATGACTTCGTTCGATAAGCCTTTAATTTTAGCGTAATCGAACGGCGAGGGCAGCAGCGTATTTTCATGTCTTTGTTGTTTCGCAATTTCATCCTGCTGACGAGAAATATAACCGGCGTACTTAATTTGAATTTCTACCTGTTCAGCAGCTGCAGGATCAGTTACTCCCGGGGCGAAAAATTCTGTTTTAGCCAAATCTTTGTAATGAATTTCCGGGCGACGTAACAGTTCTTCACCGTTAACTTCTTTGGTAACCGGACTTTTCACTAACGCATTAATTTGCTCGACCGCTGGATGATCTTTATGAACCCAAGTCGCTTTTAAACGTTGTTTTTCCTGCTCAACCGCTTCCATTTTTTCATTGAATGCTGCCCAGCGTTCGTCATCAACTAAGCCCAGGTTTCGACCAATTTCTGTTAAACGAATATCGGCATTATCTTCACGGAGCAACAAACGATATTCCGCTCGAGACGTAAACATGCGATACGGCTCTTGGGTTCCCAGAGTCGATAAATCGTCGATCAATACGCCCATGTAGGCTTGATCACGACGTGGCGACCAGGACTCTTTCCCTTGTGCTTGTAATGCTGCATTCAGACCAGCGATAAGGCCTTGCGCTCCGGCTTCTTCATAGCCTGTTGTCCCATTAATTTGTCCGGCAAAGAACAAACCATTAATGACTTTGGTTTCCAACGATTGTTTCAGATCTCTTGGATCAAAATAATCATACTCAATGGCGTAACCCGGACGCGTAATATGCGCGTTCTCGAAACCTTTAATTGAGCGTACTAATTGTTGCTGTACGTCAAATGGTAAGCTGGTTGAGATACCATTGGGGTACACTTCAAAAGTATCCAGCCCTTCAGGTTCAACAAAAATCTGATGCGACCCCTTATCAGCAAATCGCATAATTTTGTCTTCTATTGATGGACAATACCGTGGTCCTACGCCTTCAATAACGCCTGAGTACATGGGCGAGCGATCCAAGCCTGAACGAATAATATCGTGCGTATTTTCGTTGGTATGAGTGATGTAGCACGGGATTTGCTCAGGATGATCAGCCTGCGACCCCATGTAAGAAAATACTGGCGTCGGGTTATCACCCGGTTGTTCCTGCATCACTGAGAAATCAATGCTATGGCTGGCAATACGCGGGGGTGTACCGGTTTTGAGTCGCTCAACACGAAGTGGCAAAGAACGTAATCGTTTTGCCAGTGCATTGGCAGGAGGATCACCTGCACGACCACCTTGGTAATTATCCAAACCAATATGAATTTGACCGCCCAGGAAGGTTCCTACCGTTAATACAACGGTTTTAGCCGTGAATTTAAGCCCCATTTGGGTAACGACACCGGTGACTTGATCGTTTTCTACGATCAAATCATCACAGCCTTGCTGGAATATCGACAGGTTAGGCTGTGTTTCTAATGCATAGCGTATGGCTTGTTTATAAAGCTGTCTGTCGGCTTGGGCACGTGTTGCACGTACTGCCGGGCCTTTTGACGAATTCAGAGTTCTGAACTGAATGCCTGCTTTGTCGGCGGCTTTAGCCATAACACCGCCTAAAGCATCAATCTCTTTAACTAAATGACCTTTCCCTATGCCACCAATAGCGGGGTTACAAGACATTTGTCCTAAAGTATCAATATTGTGCGTAAGCAATAGGGTATTAACACCTGAACGTGCGGCAGCAAGCGCGGCTTCCGTTCCGGCGTGTCCTCCACCGACAACAATAACATCAAAGTGTTGTTGGCTCTGTTGTGACATTTAAATGACCTTTCGTTAAAGAAGAGAAAAATAGCCGAGTATTTTAACGTGCTTTGACTCAGATCGAAACGGTTAAATTTCGTTCACTGGTTTTGATCTAAAAAAAGATCAATAAAGGATCTTATTTAGATCTTTTATTACTATTACTACTAGTCAGCGGTTTTCTGTGAATAGATCGCTGAATGCTTTTATATTCAACGCGTTCAGAGCGATCAAAAAGTGTAGATAACTGGATAATAACCCCGATCATAGATCGTGGATAACTAGGGTAGTTATACACAGATCTAATTGTCCCCACAGTTATACCCACCTAGTGGACAGTGCTTAACTCATCTTATACTTATCTTAATCACAGCTGTACAAGTCTGTGTAAAAGCCTGTGGGTATGATCACAGAGCCTTTAACGCATCCGTCATTGAAGGGATCCACTGTGCCGCTTTTTGTTCTGGATCGTCTTGCAGCATATCTATTTCTAATCGCTCTAACATTCGGGTACCACCAAGTTCCTGTAAACGTTCGTCACAGTGACGACCTGCCTGGCAAAAGGTGTCATAAGAAGACTCACCAATAGCAATAACTGCGTAATTAAGATCGCTTAAATCCGGTGTTTGTGGAGCAGTAATTTCGTCGTAAAAGTCGAGCATAGAGTCGGCATAATCGCCAGCACCATGACTGGATAACAGCACTAACCAAGGCTCTGAGGTTGGTAGGGCTTCCAGTTCAGGTTCGTAATGAAGTTCTGTTTCAAAGCCCTGTTCAATCAGCTCATCACTTATTGTGTCGGCTAAAAATTCAGTATTTCCAGAGGTTGTGCCAACTAATAGATGTAAAACAGCCATATTTCGCGTTACCTTTGCTATATTAGAAAAATACGAATCATACAGGAGAACAATTATGGTAAAAGCTTTCGTTAATGTATTAGTACTTATGAGTGCGGTTTTAGTTTCAATGAATGCTCATGCTGGTATTGAGTCACCTAAACAAGTCTCTGATAACCTTTGGGTTATGGGTACGCCGTCAGACGCGCAATTGTCTGAGTTCGCTAACAATGGTGGTGAGGTGGTTATTAATTTGCTGTCTCAAAAAGAAATGACGGACAGTAATGAAGCCGCTGTTGTCACAAAAAATGGCATGGCGTATTACCATGTTCCGGTCAACGGCGCTGGTGGAGTGACGTTGGAAAATGCTCGTATGGTCGATCGTATATTACTGAAAAACAGCGATAAGAATGTATTGGTTCATTGTGCATCAAGCAACCGGGTCGGGGCATTAATGGCATTACGAGCGGGTTGGTTAGACGGTATGTCTGTCGATGAAGCAATTGCTGTAGGTAAAGAGCATGGTATGACATCGTTAGAAGCGAAAGTAAAAGGTATGTTGTCTCAGTAAATAGTTAAAGAAGGTAAAAAAGCCAGTTCAAAAACGTGAAAACGCTCTGAACTGGCTTTGTATTTTATAAATGTTCTTTGAGTAACTCAGGCTGACGTTCCGGCGTGAATATCTCAATCCAGTAGCCGTCCGGGTCTTTAATGAAGGCAATGCCTTTCATATTACCGTCGTTTGGACGCTTCTGAAATTCCACACCCATTTCTTCAAAACGCTCACAGGCGGCGTCAATATCAGGTACCGCAAAGCCAATATGGCCAAACCCTTTTGGTTCTTCATTACCGCTGTGGTACGAAACAGAATCGTCGTTTTCGTCGCCCCAGTTGTGAGTCAGTTCTAACATGGCCGGTCGACCAAAGGTTTGCTCAATGCGCTTATCGTGGTCTGTTGACCAGTCACTGCGTTCCTCCGGCGACATAGACGCCATAAAATACAGCGTGAACTTCATTTCCGGAAAGTCGAGGCGTTTCACTAATGTCATGCCCAGTACATCGCTGTAGAATTTTAACGTGCGTTCTGGGTCTTTAATGCGAAACATAGTTTGGTTGAACACAAAATCATGTGTCGCCGGGTCATGGTTTTCAGATAAACCTTTTGCTTCATCGAAATGTCTGCTCATAATGGAATCCTTCTGGGTCTCATATGCCTCTCTTGGTACACTGTTATCTGAGGTTGATTACCAAAGAGTTCAAGTCATGTCGTGGTACGTTTATATTCTTAAATGCTCTGACAATACTTACTACACCGGCGTCACAAAGGATCTAAAACGACGTGTTGAGGAACATAACGGTGACGATAAAAAAGCAGCGAAATACACGAAAAGCCGTCGACCGGTTCGCTTGTTTTGGTCCGAGCCACATGAGTCGCGGTCATCTGCCTGCCAGCGGGAAGCTGCAATAAAACGGATGAAACGAACTGAAAAAGTCGAGTTAGCCAGTGGCGTTTAGACGGCTTTGTCCTTCCAATAATTGTTTGATAATAGGGGCTTTGTCTTTCATCGCGAGTTTGTCAGCCAATTGAGTGAGCTTAAATATACGATGGTAAAAGCGCGCTTTGCGGCGTTTGTATTGGCTTAATGTAAGTGATGTCGTGTTGAGCGCAGCTATTTCCTTTTCCAGTAAATCAAACAGTTGGTTATAGCGTTTCTTCAAACTGGTTGGATAAATTACCCGGTAGGCGAGCATGGCGAGTAAGGGGGCTGCTATGACTGCCAGTGCAACGCTAATCGACTGGCTTAAGTTAAACATATAAGGCACAGCAGGTTGCATCAGCAGCAGAAAGACCAGGTTGAAGTCCATACTGCCATTGGCGGTTTTTTGATGAGACATGGGAAAACCACCGATAAGAATAATCGGCATAATAGCAATGAGCATCCACAAAACTGAGTCACTAAATTGCCAGACACTGGCTTGCATCATTACAGCCGTTAATGCCCCGACGCTTTGCCCAAAAAATACGTATCTCATGGTCAGGGCAGGGTTATCAGCGGTTGAAAACAGCGTCAACATGACCGATGCACCAAGCATTAAATAAGCCATTTGAAACCAATGGGTGTACCACCATAACGCCCCAATTATAGCCAGTATTATGCAGGTTCTAATGGCAGAGTGACGAGCGCCACGCCAGTCTCTGTGCAGCAATGTCGTTGAAAGTAACGTTGAATTAGCGGTTTTGCCCGTATCTTTGAACGATAAGCGCTCTTCGGTTGCATCGATAAACTCTTTAAAACGACGTTTTACTGCGTCATTTTGCATTGCCTTATAGGCATTATTTAACGAACTTAAAATATCCTTTCGGTGTACAGACGCTTTTATTTTATTTGAAGCTTCAAGTAAGTGGGTACTTACTTCGTTATTTTCTTCAAAGCCCTGTATTTGTAATTCGGTGATAAAACCAAGTTGGGTGTTGATAACCTGGCGAATGGTTTTTGCTGACTCGTGAGCGCTAACTGAACCGGTACCGTGGTCTAACAGTTGTGACTCTAAGTTAGCCAGTTCTGACAGTTTTTTATCCAGTTGAATGGCGGTATTTTTGGGGTCTGAGAAGGCTTGAGCAAGCTCATATAGGTTAGCGGCCGTGTGCCGACGTAACTCATTAATGATGGTTTGTTCAGCACGTTTGTAAGTGAATAGAAAACCAATGATTAACGAGCAAATAATTCCAACGAAAACGGTCAGCAGGCGGTCAATACCCAGCGGAATAAGGGCATTCGGGCTTTGGGTAAGAAGCACCACCATAGAGGCCGAGTAGCCCGCCAAAATAGTGCCGTAGGAGATAAGCCCATGCAGGAGGTTACCCGTGTAAACACACAGCGTTACCCACAATGTCAGCCCTGTAACTAACCAAAGAATGTCACCGCCAGAGGTAACTACCAGAACCATACCAAATAAGGTTCCGAGCAGAGTCCCTAATGCCCGGTATGCGGCTTTTTCTATAAGAAGACCACGGGTAGGTTGCGATACTGCCCAAACAGTCATAGCGGACCACTGAGGATGCTCTAAGCCCATAGCCCAGGCAATAATAAGAGATAAGCAGGCAGCAACGCCGGTTCGAAAGCCAAACCGCAGGCGAACATAGTCAAACCCCCATTGCGCTAAGCTGTCTTTCAAAAAAGAGTCCTTATTTGTCGGTTTGTTTATTTACCGATACAGAACGACCCAAAAATTTGGCCCAGTAGGTCATCAGAAGTAAATTCACCGGTTATCTCGTTTAGGTGTTGCTGCGTTAAACGTAGCTCCTCTGCGAGTATTTCGCCGGCCATATTGGCTTCTAACTGTTCCTGACCTTGCAGCAAATGTGTTTTCGCCTTGGCAAGTGCGTCTAAATGACGGCGGCGTGCCATGAAGCTGCCTTCCGAAGTTGCATTATAACCGACGCAATGTTTCAGGTGTTCGCGTAACAGCTCTATGCCGTGACCTGTTTTTGCTGACAAATGAACAACCGGAATGCCGTTATGTTCGTCAATACCCGTGGGCTCTTCGGACAAGTCGACTTTGTTACGAATAACGGTGTAAGGCATGTCGTCGGGTAACTGAGCGAAAAACTCCGGCCAAATGTCGTCAGGGTGTATTGCCGAGGTTTCCTGACTATCGACCATGAACAGTACACGATCGGCTTGGCGAATTTCGTCCCAGGCACGTTCAATGCCTATTTGCTCCACCTGATCTGGGCTTTCGCGTAAACCGGCCGTATCAATAATGTGTAACGGCATGCCGTCTATTTGAATGTGCTCACGCAATACGTCGCGAGTGGTGCCTGCAATTTCAGTGACTATGGCCGACTCACGTCCGGCGAGCGCATTCAACAAGCTCGATTTACCGGCATTGGGGCGACCAGCAATAACAATACGCATGCCTTCGCGCATGAGTGTGCCTTGCTTAGCTTCTTGTTCTATATGGAACAGCTGGTCGATAATGTCGGCTAAATCGTTGGCGACTTTACCGTCGCTTAAAAAGTCGATTTCTTCATCGGGGAAATCGATAGCAGCTTCGACATACATACGAAGATGAATAACCGCATCAACGAGCTGATCGACCCGGTGAGAAAATTCGCCTTTTAAGCTTTGTAATGCGGCTTTTGCGGCTTGTTCAGAGTTGGTGTCGATAAGGTCGGCAATGGCCTCCGCCTGAGTTAAGTCGAGCTTGTCATTCATAAAAGCTCGTTCGCTGAACTCACCGGGGCGAGCAGGGCGAATACCAGGCATTTCCAGTATCGCTTTTATGATCATGTCGATTAATACCGGTCCGCCGTGCCCCTGAAGCTCTAAAACGTCTTCACCGGTAAAGGAATTAGGACCTTTGAAAAACAGCGCTATACCCTCGTCCAGTAACTCGTTGTTACTATCATAAAAGGGAAGGTATTCTGCTTTACGAGGTTTTGGGCAGTGGCCTAATAGCTGTTCGGCGACCTGGGTGGCAGCCGAACCACTAACACGGACAATACCAACACCACCGCGACCGGGTGGTGTCGCTTGAGCGACTATGGTGTCATCGCTAAAGGTATCGTCCATATTGCTGTCTATCATGCTTATTTCTTCTTATTACCTCTTACCATCATGCCTTTCTTCTCTAGCCCACGGTAGATAATCAGCATTTGTGCAATGGTAATTAAGTTACTGACTAACCAGTACAGTACCAGACCTGATGGGAACCACAGGAAGAATACGGTAAAGACAACAGGCATATACTGGAACAGTTTCTGTTGCATAGGGTCTGTTGCCGGCGTTGGCTGCAGACGTTGCATCAGGAACATACTCGCACCCATTAGTATAGGCAGTATGTAGTAAGGGTCTTTAGTCGATAGGTCCTGAATCCAGAAAATGAATTCTGAATGACGCAATTCGACGCTTTCCAGCAGTACCCAGTAAAGTGCCAGGAAGATAGGTAACTGCAACAGCATTGGCAAACAACCACCAAGTGGGTTCACTTTTTCTGTTTTGTACAGTTTCATCATTTCCTGAGACAGTTTCTGGCGGTCACTGTTGTAACGTTCACGAAGCTCAGTCATTTTCGGCTGCAGCATACGCATTTTCGCCATAGACACGTACTGTGCTTTGGTCAGCGGGAATAGCAGCGCTTTTACAATAACCGTGGTTAAGATAATAGCCAGACCCCAGTTAATAACGATACTTTGTAAGAACTGAAGTAATTTGAAAATAGGTTGCGCTAACCACCAAAGGAAACCGTAGTCGACGGTTAAATCCAAGTGCTCGACTAACTGCGCCATTGAGTCCTGGTCTTTCGGACCCAAATACAGTTTAGATTCAATAGTTTCAGTGCTGTTTGGATTTACCTGAGTAGCAGGGTAAACCACACCGATAATAGCTTGCGAGCCATTGGCAACACGCGAGAATAAACGATTGGTTTGTTGCTGTGTTGGAATCCATGCAGAAACAAAGTAGTGCTCCAGCATACTCACCCAACCGGTTTGAGAGGTGACATCCAAACGCTTATCTTGCATATCTTCGAAGTCATATTTCTCAAACTTGTCGTCGTCGTGAGAGTATGCGGCACCGAAGTAAGTTGGCATTATCATGCTGCCACTTTCACCAGTGCCCATTGAGCGTTTTAACTGACCGTAGAACTGCGTGCTTAAGGTGTCAGCGGAGTTGTTTTCAATTTCGAAACGAACATCAATATCGTAGTGACCCGGCGTAAAGGTGAATATTTTACGGTATACCACACCATTTTCAGAGGTGTAGGTAAGTGGCACTTCTATTTTTTCAGACGTCGATGAATAATCCGTCTTTTCGTAACTGTATACGGCACGACCGTTTTTATTATCGATACCGTCAGCACCGATTAGTCCCGACTGAGCAATATAAACGGCGTTTGATTCGTTTTGCAGTAGCTGAAAACGTTTATCAGAGTCGAGCTCTTTTGCGAACTGCAGCAATTTTGCAGAAACAATATCGCCGCCACGCGTATCTATTTGTACGTCGAGTACATCGGTTTCAACGTGAATAGTAGTAGCGCTTGACGTCTTCGGTACACCTTCGGCTTCAGGCACATCATTGGATGCAGCAACCGAACCGCTTGGAACGTCAGTTGAGCCTGCGCTGTCAGCAGCTTGCTGCTGCGTAGACTCAGAATTTGTTGGAGCCGTTGTACCTGGTGCCGATTCCACAACCCAATTTTGGTAAAGGAAAAATGACACCACTAAAAAGGCAATAAATAATATTGAACGTGGCGAATTCATAGTGATTTCGTCTCTGTTGGCTGTTTCGTTAATGATTGACTGTTATTTTCTGTTTTAGCTTTTTGTTCTTGCTCGCAAGGAGGGACGGGGTCGTAACCGCCCGGGTGACCGGGATGGCATTTACCGATTCGCTTGGTGGCAAGAAAAACTCCACGGATTGTACCGTGTTTTTCAATAGCCTCACAGGCGTAATGTGAACATGACGGATAAAATCGACAACGCGGTCCAAGTAACGGACTTATGACCCATTGGTAGATTTTAATTAGCGCGATTGGTACTGCACGCAGCGCTTTGCTAATTTTCGCCATAAATAATTCAACGTATCCCGTAAAGCGGCGTTATCTTGCTCAACGATACCTGGCTTGGCAATAATAACAATGTCAAAAGCCGGTAGTTTATGTTGGCTTAAGCGAAAAGTCTCGCGCATTTGGCGTTTTATACGATTGCGATCAACAGCGCGTTTGGCTCGTTTCTTACTAATAGTAACGCCGATGCGAGGATGGCCTTTCGTGTTGGGCGTTGCCAACATAGTAATGTGAGAAGTGACAGCTTTTACAGGAGGGTTTGAGAATACAGTCTGAAAGTCAGAGGGAGTTAGCAGACGTAACTCCCGTCCGAATGAGATACTCTTAAGCACTCAATACTTTACGACCACGAGCACGGCGGCGAGCCAATACTTTACGGCCGTTTTTAGTTGCCATGCGAGCACGGAAACCGTGAGAGCGCTTGCGCTTTAATACGCTTGGTTGAAATGTTCTTTTCATAACTAATCTTCCATCGGTCAGTTTGCTAGTTCCCACGCTGGCCGAAAAAGTTGAAACCAAACGTGACGGGAATTTTTTAGAGCGCGGATCTTACCGATCTTTTACCCGCTAGTCAACGACTACGCGTGCATTTATTAGCCTTTTTCGCTGACTTTTTGACGATTTTCGCAAATTGACGTCATCCACAATTATATCGGTTAAGTTTTCTTTAATGTGGATAAATTTTGAGTTATGCACTTTTTCTAATTTTTGTTTATTTTGTAATAGCGCTTTTAAAGCAAAATATGAGCCAGAGTTATAGCTCTTTATAAAATAAAAAAATCCTTTATTTATGCCGTTTTCAACGCATTTTGACTAGCGGAAAGCGAATGACTGAAGTACAATCGATGAATACTATAATAAATAAACGATCCAGGAGAAGAGTGTGAATAATTCGCTTTGGCAACAATGTGCAGAGCGACTGCAATCGGAGCTTCCGTTACAGCAGTTCAACACGTGGATCAGACCACTTCAAGCCGAACAAAACGGTGACACGCTTACCTTATTTGCGCCGAACATCTATTCGGTTGACTGGGTGCGCGACAAATACTTAAAAACCATTAACGACTACCTTTCAAACCTTTGTAATGGTGAAACCGCCCCGAATGTGGTTTTGAAAGTCGGTGAAGTCTCTAACGGCCGCTCTTCTTCAGTGGCATCGGTGCAAAAGCGAGCAGCAGCTGTTCGTAAAAAAGCGACCGGTTTTTCGGGAAGTAGTAACGAGTCCGCGGAAGAATTTGAAAGCAATATCCACCCAGAGTACACCTTCGATAATTTCGTTGAAGGTAAATCGAATCAGTTAGCGCGCGCGGCAGCTATTCAGGTTGCTGAGAACCCTGGTGGTGTCTATAACCCGTTATTTGTCTACGGTGGTACGGGTCTCGGTAAGACGCACTTATTACACGCTGTCGGTAATGGCATTATGGCGCATAAAAAAGGTGCCAAAGTGTTCTATATTAGAGCAGAGCGTTTCGTTCAGGACATGGTTAACTCCATCAGAAATAGTTCAACGAACGAGTTTAAGCGCTATTATCGGTCGGTCGATGCTTTGCTAATTGATGACATTCAGTTTTTTGCGAATAAAAAAGGGTCTCAGGAAGAGTTTTTCCATACCTTTAACGCTCTGCTGGAGGGAAATCAGCAAATAATCATGACCAGCGACCATTACCCGAAAGAAATAGAAGGGGTGGAGGATCGCTTAAAGTCACGTTTTGGTTGGGGACTGACCATTGCCATAGAGCCACCGGAGCTGGAAACGCGGGTGGCGATTTTAATGCGCAAAGCCGAAGAACGTGGTTTAAATATGCCGCATGAAGTAGCGTTTTTTATCGCAAAACGACTACGTTCCAATGTTCGTGAATTAGAAGGTGCTTTGAATCGAGTTGTTGCAAATGTCCAACTGACCGGTCGTCCAATAACCATCGATTTTGTGAGAGAAGCATTACGAGACCTTATCGCAGCGCAGGAAAAACTGGTTACTATTGATAATATTCAAAAGACGGTGGCTGAGTACTACAACATTAAGTTGGCTGATATCCTGTCAAAACGTCGTAGCCGATCGGTGGCAAGGCCAAGGCAATTAGCAATGGCGTTAGCTAAAGAGTTGACCAACCACAGCTTGCCGGAAATAGGGGACGCGTTCGGTGGTCGGGATCACACAACTGTGCTCCATGCGTGTCGAAAAATACAAGAATTAAAAGATGCTCAGAACGACATAAAAGAAGATTATCGTAATTTAATACGGACGTTGTCGTCTTAAGCATGTCGTCATTACAGGGGAATGAGTCATGAAATTTTCTATCAATCGCGATGCGTTTTTAAAGCCACTGCAAGTTGTTAGTGGCGCAGTAGAAAGACGTCACACTTTACCTATTCTTGCTAACTTATTGTTACAGGTTGAGAACGGTCAGTTGAAACTGACAGGTACGGACCTGGAAGTAGAACTGGTGTCGTCTGTAGCGCTAGAGTCGGCAGATATGGATGCATCGGTAACAGTGCCAGCTAAAAAGCTAGTGGACATTGTGCGTAGTTTACCCGATGGCTCTGTTATTGAATTTACTGCTGAAGGCGACAGCGCAACCGTAAAATCCGGCCGCAGTAAATTTAAACTCAGCACCCTGTCTGCTGATGATTTCCCGAATATTGACGACTGGAAAAGCGATATCCAGCTGGTGACAGAGCAAGGTATTTTAAAAGACTTAATGGAGAAAACACATTTCTCCATGGCAAATCAGGATGTTCGCTATTATTTAAACGGTATGTTGTTCGAAACGGACAGCGGTATGCTGCGCTCGGTCGCAACTGACGGCCACCGTTTGGCGATGAGCACCTGTGCCATCGACCAGCCGGGCTTAACTCAAAGACAGGTGATTGTTCCAAGAAAGGGGGTGGTTGAACTACTTCGTTTACTAGGCGATGACGAACACGAAGTTACGGTGTCTATCGGTAATAATCATATTCGTGTTGAAACACCTGAGCTTATGTTCACCAGTAAATTAGTAGACGGCCGATTCCCTGACTACCGTCGTGTATTACCTAGCGGCGGTGATAAAGTGGTTGTGGCTGACCGCGATATTTTACGCCATGCATTCAGTCGCGCCTCTATTTTATCGAATGAAAAATTCAGAGGCGTTCGCTTAAACTTAAGTTCGGGTGAGCTTTGCATTACCGCAACTAACCCAGAGCAAGAGCAAGCGGAAGAAATTATTGAGGTCGACTACCAGGGCGATGACTTGGAAATCGGTTTCAACGTCAGTTACTTACTTGATGTCATGAGCAACATTGATGAGGAACAGGTATCTTTCACACTGTCAGACTCTAACAGCAGTGCATTGATTGAGCCGCAGCATGATGACTCATGTTGTTATGTAATAATGCCAATGCGCCTGTAATATCATCATAGATGTTTATTGAATCTCTCAATTTAAGCCACTTTCGAAACTTTAAGGAAGTGGCTATCTCTCCTGATAGACATATCAATTTAATTACCGGCAGTAACGGGTCCGGTAAGACAAGCCTTTTAGAAGCGATTTATTTATTAGGCTTTGGTCGCTCTTTTCGACCTGGCGGATTTCGGCAGCTGATAAATGAACATACGGATCAATTTACGATATTTTGTCGTACGGCAAACCATTCGATAGGAGTTCGTCGGACTACTTCCGGTGATCAGACGTTGCGTTTAGATAATGCCAACGCAACAAAAATGTCTGAGGTCGCACGTTTGGTGCCGGTTCAGCTTTTGACTCCGGAGTCGGTCGATATTCTTTTAGAAGGACCTAGTTTAAGACGTCAGTTCTTAGATTGGGGAGTGTTCCACGTGGAACATTCGTTTTATAAAAACTGGGTTTCTTACACTCAAATACTGAAACAGCGTAACAGTTTATTAAAGCAATACTCAGCGTCTGCAACACAAGATAAGTACTGGCTCGAGCAACTTGCTTACTATGGTGAACTCATTAGTGTCAGTCGTGAAAATTATTTGAAAGAACTGTCGGATTATATACAAGAATTAGCGAAATCTTTCCTCTCAAATGTTACAATCGAGGTTCGACTAAAAAAAGGGTGGGATAGTACCCAATCACTTTTTTCGGCCTTAGAAAGCCATACAGAGAAAGATAAGAAATATGGCTTTACGTCAGTGGGTCCACACAAGGCGGATATTAAAATTTTAGCCGATGGCGTGGATGTAAAACACAGATTGTCCAGAGGGCAGTTAAAGACGTTGGTTTCAGCATTAAAGTTAGCGCAAGGGAAGCATTTTCAGTCTGTTAAGGGCGAATCTTGCGTTTACTTAGTGGACGATCTGACATCTGAACTGGATGCGGATAATCAACGATTGTTGTGCCAGCAGTTAGAAAAATTAAATGCGCAGGTGTTTGTCACAGCGATTACTGGAAAGCAGTTGTCGGATAAATTTCAAAAATCGCCCAAAATGTTCCACGTGGAACATGGGGCAATAAACGAATGATATCGAGATAATAACTATGGAAGAAAATAACTACGGTTCATCGAGTATAAAGGTCCTTAAAGGATTGGATGCAGTTCGTAAACGTCCAGGGATGTATATTGGCGACACGGACGATGGCACAGGTCTGCATCACATGGTTTTTGAGGTTGTCGATAACTCTATCGATGAGGCTTTGGCTGGGCATTGTTCAGAAATTCTCGTCACTATTCATTCTGACGGTTCCGTGTCAGTAAAAGATGATGGCCGTGGAATTCCTGTCGACATTCATGAAGAAGAGGGTGTGTCGGCCGCTCAAGTTATTATGACCGTACTTCATGCTGGTGGTAAATTTGACGATAACTCGTATAAAGTATCGGGCGGTTTACACGGTGTTGGTGTCTCAGTCGTTAACGCTCTGTCTGAAAAGCTGCAGTTAACCATTCGTCGTCAGGGTAAGGTTTATGAACAAACCTATCATATGGGTGAACCTGAAAGCGACGTTAAACCCATTGGCGATACCGACTCAACAGGTACTGAACTGCGTTTTTGGCCAAGTGCTGAAACCTTCAGTGACACTGTTTTTCATTACGACATTTTGGCCAAACGTTTACGCGAATTGTCATTCCTAAACTCTGGCGTTGGTATTCGTTTACGTGACGAGCGCGATGACCGTGAAGATTTATTTAAATACGAAGGCGGTATTGCCGCTTTTGTTAATTACTTAAACCAGAATAAAACGCCTATTCATGAGAAAGCATTCCACTTTGCGGCGGAACGAGAAGACGGTATATCCGTTGAAGTAAGTATGCAGTGGAATGACTCTTTCCAAGAGAATATTTATTGCTTTACGAACAACATTCCACAGCGCGACGGTGGTACTCACTTAGCGGGTTTCCGTGCAGCTTTGACGCGTACATTGAATGCTTACATGGAAAAAGAAGGCTTCACTAAGAAGACAAAAACCTCAGCGACGGGTGATGATGCCCGTGAAGGTTTGACCGCTATTATTTCTGTGAAAGTACCAGACCCTAAGTTTTCATCACAAACTAAAGACAAACTCGTGTCTTCTGAGGTGAAATCAGCGGTTGAGCAAGCAATGAACGAGCAGTTGGCGGACTACTTGTTAGAAAACCCAACCGAATCGAAGCTTATTATTAATAAGATTATTGATGCCGCTCGAGCGCGAGAGGCTGCGCGAAAAGCCCGCGAAATGACACGTCGTAAAGGTGCGTTAGATATCGCTGGCTTGCCAGGCAAGCTAGCTGATTGTCAGGAAAAAGACCCGGCACTTTCTGAACTCTATATTGTGGAGGGTGACTCGGCAGGTGGTTCTGCGAAGCAAGGTCGTAACCGTAAGAACCAAGCAATACTGCCGCTTAAGGGTAAAATTCTGAACGTTGAAAAAGCACGCTTTGATAAGATGCTGTCGTCGGCGGAAGTAGGAACGTTGATAACGGCTATGGGTTGCGGCATTGGTCGAGATGAATATGACCCGGATAAAACCCGCTACCACCGAATTATTATCATGACCGATGCGGATGTTGACGGCTCTCACATTCGCACATTGCTACTGACGTTTTTCTACCGCCAAATGCCGGAAATTATTGAGCGTGGTTATATTTATATTGCTCAGCCTCCGCTTTATAAAGTGAAAAAGGGCAAACAGGAAGTCTACATAAAAGATGACCCAGCACTTATTCGTTATTTGACCAGCCTTGCGTTAGATAATGCATCTTTGCATGTGAACGAGACTGCTCCGGGTATTTCGGGCGAGCGTTTGGAAACCTTAGTAAACGGCTACCAAATGGCACAAGAAAACATTAAGCGGCTAAGTCGTCGTATGCCTGAGAAGTTCCTGCAGCGTTTATTCTATGCGCCTCGTTTAACGGATGAGCGCTTGAAAGACCAAAGCTACATGGAAGGCTGGGTTAAGACACTTAATGATGACCTAACCGCTCGCGAAGTTGATTCAGCCACTTATACTATCTCTTTGCATGAAGACGAAGAGCGTAAGATGTGGTTACCGACAACGACCATTCGCCAGCATGGTGTCGATACCGATTACCCGCTAAATTACGAGTTCTTAATGTCCAAAGACTACGAGCAAATTGTCACCTTGGGTGAAGAAATTGACTCTTTAGTTGAAGAGGGCGGTTATGTCTTGCGTGGTGAGAAGAAACAGCCAGTGTCGCATTTCGTCGATGCCGTAGAATGGCTGATTAGTGAATCCAAACGAGGCATGTACGTACAGCGCTACAAAGGTTTGGGCGAGATGAACCCGGATCAGCTTTGGGAAACCACTATGGATCCTGAAACGCGTCGCATGCTTCAAGTAACTATTGAAGACGCGATTGGCGCAGACCAACTATTCACAACGCTCATGGGTGATGAAGTAGAACCACGTCGAGCATTTATTGAGTCTAATGCTCTTAAAGTGGCAAACTTGGACGTTTAGTCAGTTAGTAATGATACAAAAAAGGCGGCTTCCGTTTCCGGAGCCGCCTTTTTCTTTGCCTACTAAATAGTTATTGCAGTAATGAAATATCCGCTATTTCCAGGAACAGTTGGCGTAAACGGTACAGTAAATTCAAGCGGTTAAGCCGGATATCATCCTGTTCAGCATTCACCATGACGTGCTCGAAGAATTCATCCACAGGCTCTTTCAAGTTAGACAGTTGCGTCAGGGCATCGGTGTAGTTACCGTCCTGAATGAGCGGTTTAACCGTTTGCTCTGTTTCGTCTAGCAACTGATACAAAGCTTTTTCAGGGGCTTCGTTTAAAAGGTTTGGTTGAACCTTACCGTCTATCGATTCCTTAGATTTTGCCAGTATATTACCTACGCGTTTATTCGCGGCAGCTAAGCTCTCTGCTGAATCCAGCGATTTAAACGTTTCAACGGCTTTAACGCGTTTGTCGAAATCGACCGGTTTTGACGGAGAGCGAGCAAGCACCGCCTGAATGACATCAACGGAAATACCTTGCTCTTGATACCATGGACGGAAACGACCCAGCAGGAAGTCGAAGACATCGGCTTTTACCGTTTGGTTAGACAGCTTGTCTCCAAAACCTTCGGCCGAGGCTGCTAAAAGCTCATTTAAGTCGAGCGGTAAATCACGCTCAACCAATGTGCGTAAAAGTCCAAGTGCAGCACGTCGCAGAGCGAATGGGTCGCGGTCACCTTTTGGCACTTGGCCAATACCGAAAATACCGACTAGGGTATCTAGCTTATCTGCAAGCGCAACAGAGCACGCTTCTTTGCTTTCGGGTAAATGGTCGCCCGAGAAACGAGGCCAGTAGTGTTGCTCTATAGCCTCTGCAACTCTGGCAGTTTCGCCATCATTAAGCGCGTAGTGTTTACCCATAACGCCTTGAGTTTCGGGGAATTCTGAGACCATATCGGAAACCAAGTCGGCCTTACACAGCAGACCAGCGCGTTCAGCTGCTTGAGCGTCCGCTTTAAGAAGCGACGCAATTTTCCCTGCCAACTCAGCGATACGACGAGCTTTGTCGCCAATACTTCCAAGTTGCTTCTGGAAAAGAACCGAATCGAGTTTAGCGACTCGCGACTCAAGGGGCTGCTTCTTGTCGGACTCAAAGAAAAACTGAGCGTCAGCCAGGCGAGGGCGAATGACTTTTTCGTTGCCATGAATGATTTGCTGCGGGTCGCGACTTTCTATATTCGTAATGAATATGAATTGAGGCAGTAATTGACCGCTATTGTCCTCGACCGGGAAGTAACGTTGGTCATCTTTCATGGTGACAATAAGCGGTTCTTTAGGTACGTCCAAAAAGCCTTTATCAAAACTTGCTGTTAAAGCAACTGGCCATTCGACTAATGCAGCCACTTCTTCGACTAAATCATCGTCCTGAATAACGCGACCACCAAGTTCGTTTGCTAAGCGCGTTACTTCGGACTGGATAATATCAATGCGCTCTTCGAAGTTAGCGATTACTTTCGCTTCACGCAGCTTGTTTAAGTAGTTGTCGACATGATCAAGCTCGAAACCTTGTTTGGAATGGAAGCGATGCCCTTGAATAAAACGAGCGCTTTTAGTTTCCAATACTTCGGCATTAATGAGTTCATCGCCAAGCATGACTGTCAGTGTGTGTACCGGACGAATAAATTGAGCCGTACTGTCTCCCCAGCGCATGGGCTTAGGAATAGGCAGTGTCTTAATCGCTGACTCAATAAACCCTTGCGCTAACTGCTTTAAAGACTGGCCTTTAACCGTTGCTTTATGAAGTAGCCATTCGCCTTTATCGGTCTTTAAGCGCTCAGCCTGGTCAACCGTAATGCCATTAGAGCGAGCCCAGCCTTCTGCTGCCTTGGTCGGATTACCTGCATCATCAAAGGCAACGTTAACCGCAGGACCTCGTTTTTCTACAACTTTGTCCTGTTGTTCTGTCTCTACCTGATTCACAAGCACCGCTAAACGACGTGGTGTCGCATAAGCGTCTATGCTCTCGAAAGACAGCTCGGCCGATTCTAAACCGGCTTGTATGCCCGACTTAAAACTATCACGTAATGCTCTTAAAGCCTTTGGAGGAAGCTCTTCCGTGCCTAACTCAATCAGTAAATTGTCTTTATTCACAGCTATGCTCTCCTTAGTCTTCGGCTTTCTTTTCGGCCAGAGGGAAGCCTAACGCTTCTCGTGCCTGATAATAAGTTTCAGCAACTGCCTTAGCCATGGTACGTACTCGCAATATATAACGTTGTCTTTCGGTCACGGAGATTGCGTGTCTGGCGTCCAACAAATTGAATGCATGAGAGGCTCGCATGACTTGCTCGTAAGCTGGAAGTGGCAATGCTTTCTCTATGAGTAATTCACATTCTTTTTCGCAGTCTTCAAAGCGCTGAAAAAGAACATCGACATCGGCATACTCGAAGTTATAAGTCGACTGCTCAACCTCATTTTGATGGAACACGTCGCGGTACAGAATTTTACCGCGTGGGCCGTCTGTCCAAACTAAGTCGTAAATGCTGTCCACGCCTTGAATATACATTGCCAGGCGTTCAAGGCCGTAAGTAATTTCGCCGGCAACCGGGCGACACTCTAAACCACCGACTTGCTGGAAGTAGGTGAACTGGGTGACTTCCATACCATTGAGCCATACTTCCCAGCCTAAGCCCCAGGCGCCCAGAGTAGGCGATTCCCAGTTATCTTCTACAAAGCGTATGTCGTGAGTTAGCGTATCAAAGCCCAACAGTTCCAGAGAGCCCAGATAAAGCTCCTGAATGTCTTTAGGCGACGGCTTCATAATGACCTGAAACTGGTAATAGTGCTGAAGACGATTTGGGTTTTCGCCGTAACGACCGTCTGTCGGGCGGCGGCAGGGCTGCACATACGCAAAGCTGGCAGGCTCTGGCCCTAAAGAGCGTAAGAATGTCATGGGATGGAATGTACCTGCACCCACTTCCATATCGAGCGGTTGCACTACCGCACAGCCTTGCTGAGCCCAGTAATCTTGTAAGGCTAAAATAAGCCCCTGAAAGGTTTTTACATCGTATTTCGACATACGCTTTCTCTGCTTTGTTATTTGTGGTTGACCGATGGTCGAAAAATATGCGTAGATTATACCCTCTGAAGCGCCTTGGTTATAGGGGATGACATGACAAATAATGCGCCAGAACGGTGTTCATGGTGTGAATCTGCTGACGATTACCGAGCTTATCACGACAATGTCTGGGGCAGACCAGTCAGTGACCCGCAAGAGCTTTTTGCTAAGCTTTGCCTGGACGGGCAGCAAGCAGGTCTCAGCTGGATAACCATTTTGCGCAAACAAGCTGGCTACGAGAATGCTTTTTTAAACTTTAACCCACAAGCTATTGTGGCAATGAGTGACGAAGATAAAGAAGCGCTGTACACCAATAGTGATATTATTCGAAGTAAGAAGAAAATAGACGCCATTTTTACCAACGCCGAAGCTTATTTAAAGCTGGAAGAGCAGGGTATTAAGTTTGAACAGTGGTTATGGTCTTTTGTGGGCGGAAAGCCCGTTATTAACAGGTACAAAGCACAAGCGGAAATCCCCACGGAAACCGAAGCCTCGAGAACAATGGCAAAAGCGTTGAAAAAAGCAGGATTCAAGTTCGTTGGCCCCACCATTTGCTATGCTTTTATGGAAGCAGTTGGTATGGTTAACGACCATGTTATCAGTTGTCATTGTTACGAACCCGTCGTAAAACAAATGAAACAATTTACGTTATAGAACGTTGTCAAAAGAGCGAAGGAAGAATGATTGAAATAACACTGGCGGATTACAATAATCCCAAACATCGCAGCGCAGTTATCGCTATGCTCGACGCTTATGCCAAAGACCCAATGGGCGGCGGCGAAGGTATCTCAGACGAAGTGAAAGAAAACCTGATAGATGAAATGGCAAAAAGAGACCATGTCTTTTCATTGCTGGCCTACGATGGCGATACCCCGGTTGGCGTTGCAAACTGCGTTGAAGGCTTTTCAACCTTTGCAGCAAAACCACTAATGAACATTCATGACATAGCCGTTATTCCTGAATACCGTGGCCAAGGCGTTGCGCGTAAACTGCTGGAAGAAGTGAAAACACTGGCAGAATTCCGTGGCTGCGTGAAGCTGACACTGGAAGTGCTGGAAAACAATGACCGTGCTAAGCAAGCCTATAAAAACTTTGGCTTCGAACCCTATGAACTGGGTGAAGTTGGTCAGGCTGAGTTCTGGGAAATGTACTTAAATAAAGATAAAGCCTGACACCTAAACGTCAGGCTTTTAGTGGGATTTCCTAACCCAGTAGCGGTAAGGCATCTCTTCGGTTTCAGAAGCAACCAGCTCATGTTCCATAAACTCGCAAAAGCCCGGAATATCCCGGGTTGTTGCGGGATCATCCGCAATAATCAGTAATACCTCACCAACTTCCATTTTACGAATAGCCGCACGAACTAACATTACGGGCTCTGGGCATTTAAGGCCAAGGGTATCGAGTTCTTTGTCGCAGGTAATTTGAGTCATTAGCGTTAGCAAATTAAGTGGAATTAACAGAGAGTTTAACACTTTCGCGACTAAGGGGTGAGGGGGGAGTGATGGATTGCTGCAGTCAAGCCCCCAGGGAGGATTCACGGCGTGTTTCTGAGTATTTCCTGACAATAAAAAGGGGCGAGCCTTCGCTCCCCCCTTCCTCAGAGCAGTTAAAGTGTTAAACCGCCCTAACTTTGCTGTTTCTTTTAAACGCGTTCAAATACCGTCGCAATACCTTGGCCAAGGCCAATACACATGGTTGCTAAACCAAGCTTTGCGTCTTTCTCTTCCATCAGGTTAATTAGCGTCGTTGAAATACGAGCACCGGAACAGCCTAATGGGTGACCTAAAGCGATAGCACCGCCGTTCAGGTTCACTTTCTCTTCCATCTTGTCGAACAGTTTTAAACCTTTAAGTACAGGCAGTGACTGTGCGGCAAAGGCTTCGTTCAGTTCAACAACGTCGATGTCGTCAATAGACACACCAGCACGTTTAAGTGCTTTCTCAGTTGCCGGAACGGGGCCGTAACCCATAATGGAAGGATCGCAGCCTGCAACGGCCATTGAGCGAATCTTAACGCGTGGCGTCAGACCCAGTTCTTTGGCTTTATCAGCAGACATAACCAACATGGCAGCTGCGCCGTCAGACAAGGCTGACGATGTACCTGCGGTTACCGTGCCGTTGGCCGGGTCAAACACCGGGCGAAGCTGTGACAGGCCTTCTGCGGTGGTTTCCGGACGAATAACTTCGTCTTCAGTCACGCGTACCAGTTCGCCGTCGGCATTGTGGCCGTTAATTGGGTAAATCTCTTTCGCAAAGCGGCCTTCAACAGTCGCTTCGTGCGCTTTCTTATGAGAGCGCGCGCCGAATTCGTCTTGTTGTTCACGGGTAATACCGAACTTGCGAGACAACAATTCAGCTGTCATACCCATGCTGCCTGAAGCTTTTGCTACAGACTTATTCATGCCCGGGTGAAAGTCGATGCCGTGAGTCATTGGTACGTGACCCATGTGCTCAACACCACCGGCCATAAAGATCTCGCCGTCGCCGTTCATAATAGCGCGGGTAGCGTCGTGCAACGCCTGCATTGATGAGCCGCACAGACGGTTAACGGTAACACCGGCTACTTTGTGTGGAATGCCGGCAATTAACGCTGAGTTACGCGCAATGTTGAAGCCTTGTTCTAAGGTTTGCTGTACACAACCCCAGTAAATGTCTTCCAGTTCTTCCGGGTCAACTTCCGGGTTACGCTCAAGTAAGCCCTTCATCAGCGCAGCTGAGAGGTCTTCGGCACGAGTATGGCGGAAAACACCATTTTTTGAACGCCCCATTGGCGTACGAATACAATCTACAATGACGATGTCTTTCATTTTAATAACCTCCTCAAGCCTTACTTCGCGCTGGTTGTGTCAAAGTAAGATTTACCGGCTTTAGCCATTTCGCGCATACCGCCAGTTACTTGGTAAATTTCACCCAGGTGCGCGTATTTGTCTGCCAGTTGAATAAAGTTGTCGATACCTACAGTTTCCAGGTAACGGAACGGGCCGCCACGGAATGGAGGGAAACCTAAACCGTAAAGCAGTGCCATGTCAGCTTCTGCCGCAGAGCCCACGATGTCTTCTTCCAGGCAGCGAACCACTTCGTTCACCATTGGGATCATGCAGCGAGCAATCACTTCGTCTGCATCAAGCTTTTTACCTTGCTCACAGCCTAGTAACTCATAAGTCGCCGGATCAGCCTCTTTGGTTGGCTTACCTTTTTTGTCGGTGCCGTATACGTAGAATCCTTTACCGTTTTTCTGACCGTAACGCTCAGCAGCTGCCAGTTTGGCAATAGCGCTTGAGGTGTCACGTTTCATGCGGGTAGGGAACCCGTCTTCCATAACGACCGTACAGTGATCAGCCGTGTCGATGCCGACAACGTCACTCAAGTACGCAGGACCCATAGGCCAGCCGAACTGCTTCTCCATAACCTTGTCGATACCAACAAAGTCTACGCCTTCATCAACCATACCGGCAAAGCCTGCCAGGTAAGGGAAGAGTACACGGTTTACCAAGAACCCAGGGCAGTCGTTAACAACGATAGGGGTTTTGCCGAGTTTCAGTGCGTACGCTACAACAGCGTTAACCGTTTCGTCTGAGGTTTTCTCACCACGAATAATCTCAACCAGCGGCATCTTATGTACCGGGTTAAAGAAGTGCATGCCGCAGAATTTTTCAGGGCGCTTCAGGTTCTTCGCTAATTCAGTAATCGAAATGGTTGAGGTGTTTGACGTTAAAATAGCGTCGTCACCGATAACGCCTTCAATTTCAGCCAGCACTGAGCCTTTAACTTTTGGGTTCTCAACAACGGCTTCAACCACAATGTCGACATCTTTAACGGAATCGTTCAGCAAGGTCGGGGTAATAGACGACAAGACTTTTATCATCTTCTCGTTGCTAACCTTGCCACGCTCAACGCCTTTTTTCAGGATCTTGCCGGCTTCTTTCATGCCCAGGTCTAA
The DNA here is from genome assembly GCF_002388365.1 of Idiomarina sp. UBA4520. Taxonomy (NCBI): domain Bacteria; kingdom Pseudomonadati; phylum Pseudomonadota; class Gammaproteobacteria; order Alteromonadales; family Idiomarinaceae; genus Idiomarina; species Idiomarina sp. UBA4520. The sequence continues at coordinate 52,414 of NZ_DGMK01000009.1, forward strand.
AGCGTCTTGCTTGATGTCTTTCATCACCGCAGGTACGCCTTTGGACGCAGACTGGTAAGCGATGCCGCCGCCCATAATACCAGCGCCTAAAACACCCGCTGTTTTGATTTCTTTGGTTGCGGCTTTAGCGTACTTCTTCGACTTACCTTTAACGGCCTGATCGGCCAGGAAGATACCAACTTGTGCCTGGCATGCGTCAGTTTGAGTCAAATCGAAAAATGCGTTGTTTTCCGCTTTCAATGCGCCTTCGCGATGTTCGCGGGCGCCGTTTTCAATAGCTTCTAACGCCTTGTGCGGTGCCGGGTAGTGTTTACCAGCTTTGGCTGCAATTAAACCTTTAGCGGTAACCAGAGTCATCATTAACTCAGTGTCGTTAGCTTTCAGCGGCTCTAACTTAGGCTGACGTTTCGCTTTCCAATCTTGTTCGCCGGCAGCGGCAGCTTTCGCTAAATTCAACGCCGCTTTTGTCAGGTTCTCTGGCTCAACAATCGCATCAATTGCGCCAACTTTAAGCGCGTCTTCTGCTTTGTTGTTTTTACCTGTGGTGATCCACTCTAAAGCGTTATCAGGACCAATAACGCGAGGTAAACGCATAGTACCGCCAAAGCCCGGGATAAGACCCAGTTTCACTTCTGGTAGACCGATAGTCGCTGTGGTGTCCGCTACACGGTAATCACAGGCTAATAGTGCTTCACAACCACCGCCTAATGCGAAACCTTTAACCGCACCAACGGTTGGTACTGGCAGGTCTTCCAGTTGGTCAAATACGCGCGATGCTTTTGCAACCCAGCTACGGGTCTTTTCCTGATCAGAGAAGAGTGTCAGGAACTCTGTAATGTCTGCACCGACAATAAAGGTCGACTTGCTACTGGTGACAATGACGCCACGCAGGTCATCTGTATCTTTAAGTTTAGTCAGCGCTTCGCTGAATTCTTCTAATGTTGCCTGGTCGAATTTATTAACCGAGCCTTTCGCATCAAATTGTAATTCTGCGAAACCTGGTTCGATAAAATCGACCCGAATGCTTTCACCTTGATAGATCATCTTGGGTCTCCCACGACTTCCATTAATTTGTTGCTGTAAAGAAACTGATTCTGTTATAGCTTTGGGTTAAGGTAGAGAGAGTTTGGCGTGAATACGCTAATTTTTCAACGGTTATTTAAACATGCGTTTGAATTAATGAACAAGCAGTCGTTTATCCTACGTTACAGTCGTCCTTTTATTTTCGCTTGCGCAGTTGCTATAGGCGGGCTTTCGCATGCAGGGCCGGCGGTTACCGAAGTGATGGGGTCAGAGCAGCGAGAGCAGCAAAGAGAACTCTTTAAAAAGGCAGAGTACGCCGCCAAAAGAGGGCGTTTAAATGAGTACCGGCAGTTACTCAAAGAGCTCGAAGGCTACCCTTTAAAACCTTATCTGGAGCTTGCTCGTCTGGAGCAGGTGGGGTATTTAGCCAACGAAGACAGAGTGTTAAAGTTCCTTGAAGATTATGAAGGCACGCCATTGGATTGGCAGCTGCGCCAACCCTGGTTAAGTTATCTGGCTGGCGAAGACGAGCACAAACGTTTCATTCGCGACTTTAGACACCCCGGAACCCTCACTCATCGCTGCCAGTTTATTCATGCACGCCGTAAACAGGGCTTAGAAGACGGCCCCTTCAAGCGACAGGTCGATGCTATTTGGCAACATGGCTTCTCTCTGCCTCAAGCCTGCGACCCAATATTAAAAGAATGGACTGAATTAGGCGGGCGCACAGACGAGTTGGTCTGGAAGCGCCTGAGATTGGCTGCCACCAGTGGTAATGCGACGCTTGTTCCCTACCTGACGGGCCTGCTTCCGGAACTGCAGCAGTATCTTGGCGAGTTTTATCATAAGGTGCGTTACTCGCCGGCTGCGTTAGAGAATGGCAGTTGGTTTAAAGGCCGTTACCCCAATAAAGAGGCCGAAATTGCGACCTTTGGTTTGAAAAAGTTGGTTTGGCGAGATGAAAGTATCGCTCTAAGGACTTATAAAAAACTGAAAGACAGCCTCTCTTTTAATGATGAGCAACTCGCTGAGATAGCTGAAGAATTTGCGGTGGCGCTGAGTTTAGATGACCACCCTGAAGCAAGAATTTGGCATTCGCGAGTACCACCTGAAGCATTGAATGAAAGGGTGTTGCAGTGGCGGTTAGCGGTGCATTTAAAGGATAATGATTTTGAAGGGCTAAGAACGGTTATCAACGCGTTGCCTATCGCCATAAAGCAAGGGAACCAGTGGCGTTATTGGCTGGCGCGTAGTGAGGAAAAGCTTGGGAATGAGCTTGTAGCGCAGGAGCTTTATGAGGACTTATCAGACGAGCGTCATTATTATGGCTTTTTAGCGGCCGCGCGATTGCAAAAGCCTATTAGCCTCGAGCAGGAAAAGCTGGAAGTAAGCGTACTTCAGTTAGAGCAGGTACGCAGTCATCCCAGTGTCCAGCGGGCTTACGAGTTTATTCAGCTCGAACGCTGGGTGGATGCTCGCAGAGAATGGAACCATCTACTGACCCAACTCGACGGTGAAGAGCAAAAAGTTGCTGCGTATTTGGCAAGTGAGTGGGGGTGGCACGATCAAGCCATTTGGACACTCGCACAAATCGGTCATTTTGACGCAGTGGGTATTCGGTTTCCATTGGCCTACCAGGATATTTTAAGTCGTGCATCTCAGGCTGCAGGAATCGATGAAGAATGGGCTTTGGCAATAACCCGGCGAGAAAGTGCGTTTCGACACGATGCCTATTCAAGTGCGGGCGCGCGGGGGCTTATGCAAATACTGCCAAGTACCGCTAAAAAGCTTGATGGAAAGGGCAATTGGCGACGCCTGAATAACCCTTCAGTTAATGTGCGTTTGGGCACTTATTATTTAGGCCGTTTAAAGCATCGTTTCGAAAACAATTGGTTACTGGCAACGGCGAGCTATAACGCGGGCTACTACCGGGTGAAAGAGTGGTTGCCGGAAGAGCCTATGGAAGCAGATGCATGGATTGAAACAATACCCTATTATGAAACAAGAGATTACGTTAAAGCGGTATTAAGTTATCAGCAGATTTATCGGATGTTGGGTGGTAAAGAAGATAATTTATTTGAAGACGTGATAGACATGAAAATTGTTGGTTCAGAATAGGACGACTTTATGACCACATCGGCCGGTTTATGGCGGTTGTTTCAAAGCCACATTGATGAATTGCAAAAGCGTGCAGAGCGCTTGTTAGAAAGAGAGAATTTAGAGTTACTCGCGATTCATTCAGGTCAGCAAAAGCGCTGGTTTCTGGATGACATGAATTACCCGTTTAGAGCTAACCCTCACTTCAAAGCATGGTGTCCAGAAACGCAATTACCGAACGCCTGGATTATCGTTCAACCAAAAACAAAGCCGACCTTGGTTTTGCTGGCAGCTGATGATTTTTGGCATACCGTTAAATCGGTTGAGTCTGAAGATTGGACCGCGGCGTTCCACGTGGAACATTTAAAAACACCTGAAGCTATAGAAACGCTGTTACCTTATGACAAAAAGCACGCCGCTTATATTGGTGAGCATATCGAGGTGGCTAAAGCTTTAGGTTTTGACAATATCAATCCAGACCCGGTATTACACTTTTTCCATTATCACCGGTTATTTAAAACCGATTACGAACTTGCCTGCTTAGAAGAAGCGAATGAACTCGCCGCACGGGGGCACATAGCGGCAGCTGAGGCTTTTGCTGAGGGCGCTTCTGAATTTGAGTGCTTACTGAGCTATATGTCAGAAACTAAGCAAGGCCAGAACGAGGTGCCATACAGCCACATTATTGGTCAGAATGAAAATGCCAGTGTGCTGCATCACTGGCAGCTTGCTACTGCAAATAAAACACCGTTGCGCTCAATGCTTGTTGATGCTGGCGCGGAGGTTTGCGGATACGCAGCAGACATTTCGCGGACTTGGTCGTACGAACATAACGAATACGAAGAGCTCATTGTGGCTGTCGATCAGATTACGTTGGCGCTGATTGATAAGTTGAAGCCTGGTGTCAGTTTCCCTGACTTGCACAAGCTTGCTCACGAACAAATAGCCAACTTGTTGTTTGCGTTTGGCTTTGTTCGTTGTAGTCCTGAGCAAATGATTGAAGAGGGTATTACAACGGTCTTTTTCCCGCATGGCTTAGGGCATCCACTTGGTTTACAAGTCCATGATGTTGGCGCGGCACAGGCTGATGAGCGGGGTACTCCCATTCCGTCACCTCAAGGTCAACTCACGCTGCGAACAACTCGAATGGTAGAAGCAAGGCAGGTTTATACCATAGAGCCCGGCATCTACTTTATTGAACCTTTGCTGAATAAGCTGGCGTCGTCGAATAAAAAACACCTGATTAACTGGAAGCGTGTCGACGAGTTTCGCCCGTTCGGTGGCGTTCGAATTGAAGATAACATTGTGGTGTACCGTGAAAAAAATGATAACTTAACGCGCCGAACAGAACTGAAAGACTTTAAATTTAAGGTGAACTGACGTTGTCCGGTGAGAATTATTTAATCGTCATAGAGGGCGCTGAAGCAGAAATTGAGGTGAAAGGCAGTCGCTTTATTGCCTGTTTAAGTCCGGCAAAAACACAAGAAGAAGCACTGGACTTTAAAGAGGCAATTAAAAGACGCTACCCAAAAGCGAGTCACTATTGTACCGCGTCAGTGTTTGGTCACCCCGAGGACAGTCATGGCTATGCGTACAGCGATGACGGCGAGCCGTCAGGAACGGCTGGCCGGCCTATGTTGATGGCTCTGTCAGACGTCGGTATAGGACAGGTAACTGCTGTGGTTGTTCGATACTTTGGGGGAACGAAGTTAGGCACAGGCGGTCTTCAGCGAGCCTATAAAGATGCGGTACTTGAAGCTTTGCCTAACTTGGCTTCTGAAATGCTGATATTCAAAACGCTTTTTTCAATCAATTTTGACTATACCGACCAAGGAGCTGTGGAGCCGCTTCTTGAGCGTTATGATGCTGAAGTTTCTGAGTCTGAATATAGCAATATTATTAAGCAGGAAGTTCGAATAGAGCCGTCTAAAGTGGGTGAACTACAGGAAAAACTAAAGGCCGCCACACAAGGGCGTGTGCAACTGCGGCCTTATGAACCCATCGATTAAAAGAACATTGCACTGGGTTGGAAAACTCGCTCAACCTGATCAATGTACTTCTTATCCAGTAAGAACAGAATAACGTGGTCGTCCGAATGAATGATGGTTTCACTGTGTGCCATAAGCACCTCGTTACCACGTACAATTGCGCCAATGGTCGTACCCGGTGGTAATTTGATGTCTTTAATGGCCTTACCAACTACTTTTGAGGTGTCTTCGTCGCCGTGCGCGATGGCTTCAATAGCTTCCGCAGCACCTTTTCGCAGAGAGTAAACGTTAACAATATCGCCTCGACGGACGTGGGTCAGTAATGCTGATACGGTTGCTCGTTGCGGCGAAATGGCAATATCAATTTCTCCGCCTTGCACTAAGTCGACATAAGCGCTGCGTTGAATAAGCACCATGGTTTTGCGAGCGCCCATACGTTTAGCCAGCATAGCCGACATGATATTCGCTTCATCGTCGTTGGTGACGGCAATGAAAACATCAATGTCTTCAACGTGTTCTTCTTCTAATAGCTTTTGGTCGGACGCATCACCACGGAAAATTAGGGTGTACTCCAGGCGCTGCGACAACTCCTCAGCTCGCGCTTCCGAGCGTTCAATCAGCTTAACCCGGTGGTCGCCCTCAAGCTGCTTAGCCAAACCTGCGCCGATATTACCGCCGCCAACAATCATAATTCGGCGATACTTGTCTTCAAGCTTTTGCAGCTCTTGCATGACTGTACTAATGTGTCGGGTATCCGCTATGAAGAATATTTCATCGTCGGCTTCAATAACCGTTGTTCCGGTGGGGCGAATAGGCTTACCTTGACGGTAAATGGCTGCGACACGGGTGTCGATATTGGGGATGTGCTCGCGCAAGGTGGAAATAGCATGCCCCACCAGCTTACCGCCATAATAGGCTTTTACGGCAACGAGAGACGCACGGCCACCGGCAAACTCCATAACCTGTAAAGCGCCGGGGTAGTCAATAAGTCGCTTAATGTAATTGGTAACGAGCTGCTCGGGTGAAATGATGTTATCGACCGGCGCATCCTGGTTGTGAAACAGCTGATCTTTGTAGCGAATGTATTCTTCTGAGCGAATCCGCGCTATTTTCTTCGGCGTATTAAAAATGGAGTAGGCGACCTGGCAGGCAATCATGTTGGTCTCATCGCTGCTGGTTACAGCAATAAGCAGGTCGGCGTCGTCTGCCCCCGCTCGTCTTAAAACGTCGGGGTGAGCACCGTTGCCTGCTACCACACGCAGATCATATTTGTCCTGCAAGTCGTCTAGCAAATCGGCATTTGTGTCGACAATGGTAATATCGTTGCGCTCGCCAACTAAGTTCTCAGCAAGCGTGCCTCCAACCTGACCAACCCCAAGTATGATAATTTTCATTGTGCTTTTTTGAGTCTCGCGTAAAAGAATCCGTCGCCGTCAGCTTCACCGGGTAAAATTTGCAACATGTCCCGATTCGCCTCTATGGGTATGAGAGTAGCATCGCTGTGCTGTTTTAGGAAAGCCTCAACCTGCGTTTGGTTTTCATCTCGTAATATAGAGCACGTCGCGTACAGAAGTTCGCCGCCAGGCGCTAATGTTTCCCATAACGCCCTCAATATTTTGCCCTGAAGCTCTGCAAGCTCGCTTATGTCGCTCTGGCGGCGCAACCATTTGATATCGGGGTGACGACGAATAACGCCGGTCGCCGAGCAGGGGGCGTCTAATAATATACGGTCAAAGGACTTGCCGTCCCACCAGGCAGAGGTATCTGCTGCGTCTGCGCAATGAACCTCTGCGAAGAGCTGCTGACGCGTTAAGTTCTCTTTAATGCGTTCTATTCGGTTTGCATCGAGTTCAACCGCTTGAACGGGGTAATCGAAAGCGTGTCTTTCCAACAGGTGTAACAATTTACCGCCCGGCGCTGCACAACAGTCGAGCACTCGGTGTCTGCTATCCACATTAAGATAGTCAGCGGCCAGCTGTGCCGAGCGATCTTGCACCGACACAGCGCCGTCATGAAATTGAGGCAACTTATCGACTGGACATGGCGTTAGCAACTTAATCGCGTTACGTGCTTCCGTGTCTGGCACCGCATCGATACCCTGGCTTTTCAGTTGCGCCATATAGTCATCGCGGGAGAATTGGCGCTCGTTAACGCGAAGCCACATCGGAGGGTGCTGGTTATTTTCCCTGAGAATGGATGTCGCTTTGTCGCCGTGGTCACTTTCAAGCTGTTGTACCAACCAACGAGGGTGATTGTGAGTGCTGTCTTCAGGTAAGTAGCGCTCAAAGTTTTCATCGGCGTCAGGCGCTTCGCGCAATAGCTGGCGCAACACTCCGTTGATAAGCGCTTTGTTATTGCGTTTTTTCAATACAGCGGCCGCTTCAACCGTTGCGCTGACGGCCGCATGGTCTTTTATCCGCTGGCAATAGAGCTGATAAGCACCGACCAGCAACAGATAATGCAGAATTTTAAGCTTACCTTTAAGGGGTTGCTGAAGCTTAGCGCCTACTAATTTGTTTAATGTCGGCAGGACACGCAATACACCATAGCTTATTGCACTTGCTAAGCGTTTATCCGACGCAGAAAGCTTTGCTGTGGCATTGGGTAAAGCGGTCGATAGAGACTCACCTTTTTCCAACACCTGAAAAAGCGCAGTGGCAGCGGCGGCTCGGCTCGCGGCTCCTGAGCCTTTACTTTCGGTTTTATTAGGCTCACTCATGATAGCTGTAGGCCTTCAGCAAATACTTTGGCGTAACCGTTTATCAGCGTAGCAGCGGGTTGTGGTTTCTTGCCCGGCATCTGCGCTTTAGTCATTCTTAGAACACCGTCTCCGGTGGCGACATCAATGCCGTCATTGGAGCTTTGTACGATGGTTCCGGGAGCCTCCCGGGTTGCTCCTTGTGCAATTTCAGCTTCAAGTACTTTAATGGTTTTCTGTTCACCCAGTTGGTCAGACTCGCACCAACTGACAGGCCAGGGAGTAAATGCGCGAGTACATCGTTCTATAAAAGCAGCAGACTCATTCCAGTCTATTTTCGCTTCTGCTTTGCTGAGTTTCTTCGCATAAGTGGCCTGTGTATCATCCTGAACGGTTGCGTTCGCCTGATATGCATCTAGGTCTCTTAGCGTTTCAACTAACGCTTGTGGGCCAAGCGCTTCCAGCTTCTTATACAGCGATGCGGAAGTTTCGTTAGGGTCAATTGCGCAGCGCTTTTCCAGTAGTACAGGGCCTGTATCTAACCCTGCTTCCATTTGCATAACAGCAACACCTGACTCTGTATCACCTGCCCATACCGCTCGTTGAATAGGGGCTGCGCCTCGCCATTTTGGTAGCAGTGAGCCGTGAACATTCAGGCAACCTTTAGCGGGAATATCGAGTATCGCCTGTGGCAACAGTAAACCATAAGCGACAACAATCATGACATCCGGTTTTAATGCCTGGAGCTGTTGCTGAGCTTCCTCCGTTTTCAGCGACTCGGGCTGAAATACGGGTAATTGATTGGCTTCAGCCAGCTGCTTAACGGCGCTAGGCTGTAATTTTTTCCCGCGCCCGGCAGGACGGTCAGGTTGGGTATAGACACCGACAATATCAAAGTCAGTGTCTAAAAGATGCGACAAGTGCTGTGCCGCAAAGTCAGGAGTTCCGGCAAAAACGATGCGCATTATTGGGCTTCCGAAGCAAACTTCTCTGCTAAACGCTGCTCTTTTTCAAGCTTCTTGCGAATGCGCTCACGTTTCAATGGCGATAGGTAATCTACAAACAGCTTGCCGTTTAAATGGTCAATTTCGTGCTGGATACAAATAGCCAGTAAGCCTTCTGCATTCATTGAGAACTCTTCACCATTTTTATCCAACGCTTTAACAGTAATGGTTTCGGCCCGCTCAACTTTGGCGTAAACCCCCGGGAACGACAGGCAGCCCTCGTCGTTTTTAAAATGACCTTCGGCCTTGGTTATTTCCGGATTAATAAAAACCAGTGGTTCATTTTGATCTTCACTGCAGTCAGCGACAAACAAACGCTGGTGCACGTCTACTTGCGTTGCTGCAAGCCCTACGCCTTGTTCGTCGTACATGGTTTCGAACATATCATCGATAACCGCACGGATAGAATCGTCTACTTTCGCAATTGGTTGTGCGACTTTACGTAAACGTTCGTCGGGATATTTAAGAACTGTCATTTTTGCCATAGAAACCTCCAAAACTTCATCTACCCTATAGTTTACCTTAAATTGACCGGTGAAGGACAGGGCATGGATGCTGAGCAGTTATGTTTATTAATGGGGGCGTCAAAGGCGCCAAACAAGGTACAGAAAGCGGCAAGGGAATGTTCCTCTATTGCCGAGCTATCTGAACGATGGGGGCAATCGTTTAAACCGGTCGACCCTAAATGGGTGAAAGCGGCGAAAACATGGACGCAAACGGAGCGGCAGGGAGTCATTTCGTATTTTTGTGATGACTATCCTGAGCCGCTAAAGTCTATTCAGAATCCGCCGTGGTTGCTGTATTACCGGGGGCGCAAAGAATTACTGCAAGGCGTCGGAGTGGCTGTTGTCGGCAGCCGAAAAGCATCGCACAGTGGGTTGCAAATTACGGACTGGATAGCAAAAGACTTAGTGGCTGCTGGTATTGTTGTGGTGAGCGGTCTGGCAATGGGTATTGACGCCCAGGCGCACAAAACTGCGGCCGATAAAGGCAAAACCATTGCGGTGCTCGGGACAGGAATCGATCAGTATTACCCACGCAGGAACAAGTCCTTACAAGACTTTATCGCTCATCAGGGGCTGCTGATTTCTGAATTTCCGCCGGGACAGACTGCCAGAATTGATCACTTCCCGCGCCGAAACCGTATTATTAGTGGTATTAGTCAGGCTGTTGTGGTGGTCGAGGCGGCTCGTAAAAGCGGCTCTTTGTCGACGGCTATTCATGGTCTTAATGAAGGTCGGGAAGTGGGGGCGGTACCGGGCTCTGTGCTGATGCCGGAACACCAGGGCTGTCATTGGTTATTACAGCAAGGCGCTAAGCTTATTAACACGCCACAGGATATTCTCGATTGGTTTGGGGTAAGCGCTACCGGCTCGGTCGATGACAACGAACCGCACGAAGAGAATCAAAGCTTGGCAAACTGCCGTTTGTTCGCTAGTCTGAATTCAGAGCCACGAACAATTGATGACATGGTACAATTGTCCGGACTCGAGGTTGCTGAAGTCATGGAGAAGATAGTGTTATACGAATTAGAAGGACTTGTGGCAGCCGTACCAGGCGGTTATATCAAAGTGGGGAGGCGCTAAATCATGTTTGATATCCTCATGTATTTATTTGAAAACTATATCCATTCTGAAATGGAAGTGGTGGTCGATCACGACGAGCTGACCAATGAATTAACGCGCGCTGGTTTCCGTGAACAGGAAATTCAAAAGGCGTTAGCGTGGTTAGAGCGCTTGGCCGACTTACAAGAGTTAGAAACCAAATCCTACATCGATGCATCAGCCACTCAGGCAACTCGCATTTATACGGCCGATGAAATGACTCGTCTGGACAGCCAGTGTCGTGGTTTTATCATGTATCTGGAAAACTTGGGCGTGTTGGACTTTGCTACGCGTGAAGTGGTTATTGATCGTGTCATGGAGCTGGAAACAAGCCGCTTTACATTAGACGACCTAAAATGGGTTGTTTTGATGGTGTTGTTTAATGTGCCCGGACAAGAAGCCGCTTATGATCAAATGGAAGGGCTTCTGTTCGAAGAAGCAGACGGACCCTTACATTAATGTCCGCTGATGAACGCTGCCCGCGCTGTCAGCGGCCGTTAGTTATAAAACACGTTGGCCATAATAGCTTTTTAGGCTGTACTGGCTACCCAGGCTGCGACTACAAGCGTGGCTTAAGAGAACAGTCTGAAATAGAGCCGGAAAACTTAGGCGTTCCCTGTCCTGAGTGTGGTGAAGAGCTGCAATTGAAAAGTGGTCGCTATGGGTTATTTGTCGGGTGCAGTAACTTCCCGGCGTGCGAATTCGTTACTGAACCTGATGCGGGTAATGACGACACCATTCAATGCCCTGAGTGTAAAAAAGGTCAGCTACGACAAAAAACCTCCCGCCGAGGCACCGTATTCTACGCTTGCAATCAGTATCCAACCTGCCAATTTACGGTGAATCAGCCTCCCGTGGATGAGTCTTGCCCCAAGTGTGGTTTTGCACTGTTAGTGAAGCGAAAAACGGCCTCCGGTGTGCGAAAAGTCTGTATACAAAAGCAATGCGACTATAAATCTGACACGCTATAATACCCCGCAACGATTTAACGAGAGAGAGTGCTATGTCTCACGACTGGGAAGCCGCGAAAGAAGCGGTAAAAACCGGGGTTATAGCGTACCCAACGGAAGCCGTTTTTGGGCTTGGCTGTGACCCGTCCAACGAAGTTGCTATTCAACGATTACTCAGCTTGAAACAGCGCCCTGCAGAAAAAGGCGTTATTTTAATTGCCGCTGACTACAGCCAATTGCTGCCGTACGTCGATGACACCGCTATACCGCAAGATAAACGGTTCTCCGTGCTTTCTCACTGGCCGGGACCTGTGACGCTTATTCTGCCAGCAAGGAAAACAACGTCGCGGCTGCTGACTGGCGGACGAGACACTATTGCTGTGCGTGTGTCAGCTCATGAAGCGGTAAGAGAGTTATGCCGTGAGCTTGGTCATGCATTGGTGTCCACCAGTGCCAACTTAACTGGCGAAGAGCCGGCACGTACCGCCGAAGAGGTTAAACAGCAGTTTGGTGATAAAGTCAGCTGGATAATGGATGCCCCAACCGGCGGCGCTAAGAACCCGACTCGTATTATCGACCCATTTAGCAATAAGGTGCTTCGAGACGATGCATAGTAGCTATTTAACGCAAGTAAAAGACTACTTAATGGCACTGCAGGACAGTATTTGCCAGCAGTTAGAAGAGGCAGACGGTGCAGAAAAGTTTCAGGAAGACAGCTGGGACCGCCCGGGCGGGGGCGGCGGACGCTCACGTATTTTAAAAAACGGCGCTGTTTTTGAGCAAGGCGGCGTTGGTTTCTCGCATGTCTATGGTGAAAAAATGCCTGCCTCTGCAACTGCGCATCGGCCGGAGCTTGAAGGTCGTGACTTTAATGCCTGCGGCGTATCGTTGGTGTTGCACCCTAAAAACCCATTCGTACCCACTGTTCATATGAACGTGCGCTTTTTTATTGCACAAAAAGAAGGTGAAGAGCCGGTCTGGTGGTTCGGTGGTGGCTTTGACCTAACTCCGTTTTATGCGTTTGAAGAAGACGTTGTTGGCTGGCATAAAAACGCGAAACAGGCGTTAGACCGCGTTGATGAAGCCTTTTATCCAGAATACAAACAATGGTGTGACGACTACTTCTTCCTTAAACACCGCAATGAGGCGCGCGGTGTGGGGGGTGTCTTTTTTGACGACTTGAACGACCGACCATTCGAAGAATGCTTTTCGGTAATAAAGGCGGTGGGTGATGCGTTTACCCGGGCTTATTTACCGATAGTTGAGCGCCGTAAAGATACGCCTTACACCGAGCACCACCGAGATTTCCAGCTGTATCGCCGCGGGCGTTATGTCGAATTTAACCTGGTTTGGGACAGAGGCACCTTGTTTGGCCTGCAAACAGGTGGCCGTACCGAATCAATTTTAATGTCGATGCCTCCTCTGGTGCGCTGGGAGTATAACTGGAACCCTGAGCCGGGTTCGCCCGAAGAACTGCTAACGTCTTATTATTTGCAACCCCGAGATTGGCTGGCAGAGAAATGACGAACCCAGTGCGTTTAGGTGTTTTCGGCAACCCGGTGGCCCACAGTGTGTCACCAACTATTCATAGTTTGTTTGCAGAGCTTCGCGATGAACGTATTTTGTACGACCGAATGCTTGCAACGCCGGCTTATTTTCCAAAAGCGGTAGCGCAGTTTTTTCGAAACGGTGGCTCGGGTGCGAATGTTACCTTGCCGTTTAAAGAGCAAGCAGCGCAACTGGCGAACACCTTAACGGATAGAGCCCAGGTTGCTGGCGCAGTAAACACCTTAATAAAAGTGGGCTCAGGCTTTGTTGTTGGAGACAACACCGACGGTGAAGGTTTAGTTAAAGACTTAAATAGTAAGGGTTTTGGTGTAAGTGGGCGCCCACTTGTCTTGTTGGGTGCGGGCGGCTCGGCTCGCGGCGTGTTACCGGCATTACTGAGTTTGAATCCGGCGAAGGTGTATTTGGTTAACCGAACGTTGGAAAAAGCCCAGGTGCTTAAGCAACTGCTTGTCGATTTAAGCGTTCACGGTGCTGAAAATATTCAGGTTGTATCAAATGCCGACAGTATTAACGAACAGATTGATGCCGTCGTAAACGCCACCATCAGCAGTCTTCACAATATCGACATTCCGTTGCCGGGGAGTTTTGCCGACAATGCCTGGGGCTATGACTTAATGTACAGCGACACTCCTACCCATTTTCTTAAGCAACTAGAAAAGGCTGGCGTTAAAAACCGCGCAGACGGCTTGGGTATGTTAATTGAGCAGGCCGCCTCGTCTTATCAATTATGGATGGGTGGAGAGCGACCCGATACGACCTTTGTTATGTCTAAGCTAAGAGCTAAAACCTATTGATTTATAAGCAATTTACGAAAAGGTTTATAAGGCTCAAAAATTACCGAATAAAAGAATATAAAAAAATGGATTTTGGTAGTAGATCATCCCGAATTTTGTGGTAGTCTGTTTGACCGGTTTGGGAAAGTTTTTCAGTCTTGCTGAAACCTAAATCGACAAGTTTCCACAGCGAAGCTTGAATGATAAAAATAATAAGGTATGTTAGGGTGCCTGCCGTTTTAAATCCCTCTATATCAATAAGTTAGCTATTTTAAAAGACACGGGAAAACTTTGTTTTCTGACTGTGGTGAAACTCGTTGTCAACAAATATATCAACAGCTTATGCACAGGGTGTTCAGTGGTGCGAAACCCTCAGATGTGGCATCCTATAGGAAATGCTTAATCGGACACAAAACCTATGTCGGCAACAGTTCCTGAGAACCCCTTTATTCTTGTTGATGGTTCATCGTACTTATTTCGTGCTTTTCATGCGCCACCACATCTAACCAACTCGAATGGCGAGCCTACCGGCGCAATATATGGCGTTGTAAACATGCTTCGCAGCCTTTTGAAAAAGTATCAGCCGTCGCACATGGCGGTGGTTTTTGATGCCAAAGGCAAAACCTTTAGAAGCGATATTTACGAAGAATATAAAGCTCACAGACCGCCAATGCCGGATGACCTCAGAAGCCAGATAGAGCCGCTGCACAATATCGTAAAAGCCATGGGCCTGCCGCTGCTTTGTATTGATGGTGTCGAAGCCGACGATGTTATTGGCACATTAGCCCAGCAAGCGGGTGACCAAGGACGTTTCACCTTAATTAGCACTGGCGACAAAGACATGGCGCAGTTGGTAAACGAGCATGTCATGCTAATTAACACGATGACTGATACCTTGCTTGATACCGACGGTGTTGAGAAAAAGTTTGGGGTTAAGCCTGAGCAAATTATTGATTACTTGGCGCTTATGGGCGACAGCTCTGATAATATCCCGGGTCTTCCAAAAGTGGGCGAAAAGACCGCGCAAGCGATGCTTCAGGGCATACCCAGTATTGATAAAATTTACGAGGACATTGAGGCAGTAACATCTTTGTCATTCCGCGGTGCTAAGTCGATGCCGGACAAACTTCGTGAGTACAAAGATCAACTCCTCATGTCGCGAGAGTTGGCCACCATAAAGCTAGATGTAGAGCTACCCATGCACCCGGATGATCTCGATATTCAGCCGGCAGACTCTGAAAAGTTGGCTGAGCTTTACGGTCAATGTGAGTTTCGCCGTTGGTTAGGCGAGCTCATGGAGCAAGGCGCTGCAACAGACCAAGCACTGGGTGAAGAAAGCTCCGATAAGGTCAGTAGCGATATATCTTCGGAGAAGTATAGAACTCTGCAAACGGAAAAAGACGTAGAAGACTATTTAAACAGCCTTTCCTCGGCTGAGTTTGTTGCTTTTGACACAGAAACCACCAGTTTGAACTATATGCAGGCTGAGTTGGTAGGGGTGTCACTGGCTACTGAGCCAGGTAAAGCGGTGTATATTCCGGTGGGGCATGACTACATGGATGCCCCTGAACAAGTCAGTCGTGACTGGCTGCTGGAAAAGCTGAAGCCCATTTTAGAAGGTGACAGCCCGAAAAAAGTGGGCCAGAACTTAAAGTATGATGCGCATATTTTACGTCGCTATGGCATTCGCCTGGGTGGTATTTTAAATGACACCATGCTGGCGTCTTATGTGTTTAATAGCGTCGGGTCACGCCACGACATGGACACTCTGAGCCTGCATTATCTAAACCATAAAACTATAAGTTTTGAAGACATTGCTGGAAAAGGCGCAAAACAGCTGACCTTTAACCAAATTGAATTGGAGAAAGCTGCGCCTTATGCCGCTGAAGACGCAGAC
Source organism: Idiomarina sp. UBA4520 (assembly GCF_002388365.1). Classification (NCBI taxonomy): domain Bacteria; kingdom Pseudomonadati; phylum Pseudomonadota; class Gammaproteobacteria; order Alteromonadales; family Idiomarinaceae; genus Idiomarina; species Idiomarina sp. UBA4520. Next base: position 68,017 of record NZ_DGMK01000009.1, read on the forward strand.
ATAACCTTACGCCTGCATGAAGTGCTTTGGAAAAAAGTCGAAGAAACCGGTAGTGAGCTGCAAAGTGTTTTAACCGATATCGAAGTACCTCTTATTTCGGTGCTGTGCGATATGGAGCAATACGGCGTTCGCATTGACGCTAATTTGCTGGGTAAGCAAAGCCAGGAAATTACCGAAAAACTGGCTGAGCTTGAGAAAAAGGCGTTCGATATTGCCGGTGAAGAGTTTAATTTAGGCTCGACCAAGCAGTTACAGCGCATTTTCTTCGAGAAACTGCAATTGCCGGTGATTAAGAAAACCCCTAAAGGTGCCCCGTCAACGGCAGAAGAGGTGTTGCACGAGCTGGCGCATGACTATCCGTTGCCGGATGTGATTTTGCAGCATCGTAGCCTGTCTAAGCTGAAATCAACCTACACTGACAAGTTGCCTAAAATGATAAACCCAGACACGGGACGTGTGCACACTTCTTATCAGCAAGCGGTTGCCGCAACCGGACGACTGTCATCGACGGATCCGAACTTGCAAAATATCCCAATTCGAACCGCAGAAGGACGCCGCGTTCGCCAGGCGTTTGTTCCGGAAGATGGCTATAAAATAGTGGCTATCGATTACAGTCAAATAGAACTGCGTATTATGGCTCATTTGTCGCAGGACAAGTCACTGTTGAATGCGTTTGCCGAAGGGCTGGACATTCACCGGGCAACGGCAGCAGAAGTCTTTGGATGCAAACCTGAAGAAGTAACTGATGAGCAGCGTCGACAAGCTAAAGCAGTAAACTTTGGGCTTATTTATGGTATGTCGGCATTTGGTTTGGCGCGTCAGCTTGGTATTGCTCGTAACGATGCACAGCATTATATGGACAAATATTTTGAGCGCTTCCCAGGCGTGTTGAAGTATATGGAAGACACGCGTAAACAAGCGAAAGAGCAAGGGAACGTTAAGACCTTATTTGGTCGTCGTTTGCCTTTGCCGGACATAAAAGCAAGTAACGGAGCGCGTCGAAAAGGTGCTGAGCGTGCGGCTATCAACGCACCAATGCAGGGCACTGCGGCTGATATTATTAAAAAGGCGATGCTGCAGGTGGCGGACTGGATAGATACAAATAACTGCAAGGACGATGTGCGCATGCTAATGCAGGTTCACGATGAACTGGTCTTTGAGATAAAAGAAGCAAAACTGGACGACTATATTAAAGAGTTAACAGCAGTTATGGAAAACGCTGCACGCCTTGATGTGCCTCTAATTGCAGAGGCAGGCAAAGGAAAAAACTGGGATGAAGCACACTAGATTCAAAAAAAACTGAACTTTTTTTGAGCACCCTAGTCAGATTAATTGAGGGAAATAATCCACCCTCAACAAATTGTTCTCCCTGGATTACTTTTTACCCGGCTCTCTTGAGCCGGGTTTTTTTGTTTGCCCAGCGAAGC
>NZ_DGMK01000009.1:69744-69878 GCF_002388365.1 Idiomarina sp. UBA4520
TAAAACCGAGCTGACCATCAACACGATGTTTGATGGAGTCGTTAACAGTCAAAAGCTGATAATGATTGCGAAGGGCGGAAGTACATAGTAAGTCTGTGATGAGCAGATGTTTTTTTTTAGTGGTACACGAGTCG
>NZ_DGMK01000006.1:0-590 GCF_002388365.1 Idiomarina sp. UBA4520
GGAAACATGCACCAGCAGTAGGTCAAGCATCAACCAGATAATCCGATGAGATGCCGGTCTGTCTCACTCTCATGCAAAGGTAAGATCAACCATTTAATCCGCTTACCCGAATTTATTTGCCACTACACGTTCACAAGTTGCAGACCACTATAGCTATGTTCAACGTGTTAAGCGAGTATTGGGCATAGCCAAAAAGTTAAAAGATTCATTTGTGAAAAAGCTTTCAATCAAAAAACTAAAGCTGAAGTTTTAGTAACAAGGTAAGTAACACGCTTGAATCTTAATATTTTTTATCCACTATAAAACAATAAGTTATTAGATCTTATCGATTCCGCCTCCGGCACCACATATTGCAAGGCTTCGCTGGAAACAGCGGGGCTTTTTTGTTTTAGCCATTGTATCAATTTTGTACCAGTAGCCTGGTGTATGCATCGGGTGAGATATTTATAGGTAGAACCTGACGTGAACGTCATATATGGTCCCCTCCCGTTTTGCAACGGCAACTCGTGGTAAATGTCGGGGCGCTCGCATATATACGGCCTGTTTATGGTGCGCATTTTGCGCACCTGCCGCCTCGGCTATCGCCCGGG
>NZ_DGMK01000006.1:860-57989 GCF_002388365.1 Idiomarina sp. UBA4520
GGGGACCATCTCATCAGGCTACGACACTAAGTCACATGAATAATCTCAACCGACTGCAACCCTCGGTTGGTCTTCCATTGAATAGACTGCCCTACAGACAAGCCGATAAGCGCAGCGCCAAGTGGTGCGAAGACAGACAAACTGTCGTCATATTTATCGACTTGGTCAGGGGCTGTCAGCGTTTTTGTAAACACTTTGCCCGTTTCTAGTACCTTAAAGGTAACTTGTTTATTCAAACAAGCCAGATTCGCTGGCATAGCCGCAGGCTCCAGCACTTCGGCACGAGCCAACTCGGCCTCAAGTTCGTCTAAAAACTCCGGCGGCAAGCGCGTTTCTTCCATGCTCTGCTCAATAACGGCCAAATCAAAAGTCGATATCGTTATTTTTGGTTTTGTGTCCATGTTTCTTCTCCATTAAAAAAGGGCTCCGAAGAGCCCTTTACTAGTTACTCATCAGAAAGCTTCTTTTTCTTCTTTTGTTTACGTTTCTCTTTTAACGTCATCTGAGGCTTCTTCTTTTCTTTCTCTTTACTCATTGGATTCACCTTATCTGTTCAATAACTAAAATAATTCAAACTATTGCACAACTAAGTTACTCCAAGACTCTGCCCTCCTTAAGGCGTGGATCTAAATATCAGTTATTACTTTTTTCTGGTTAACGGCAACGACATCCCATTTTTCGATACGTCGCCCAAACGCAAACCCAGTAAAGATGACCCGAGCGGAGAGATAAATGAAATCAGCTGACTCTCCGGGTCTGCCAGCTCTGGTGGCACCAGCGTCACCGTTATTTTTTCGTTGGTATTACGGTTTCTTACCGTCACTGACGAGCCCACCGTAACTCGTCCTAATAACCGTGAGCTCTTCTGTTGACTAAACTCGAGTCGCTCAAGCAATAAACTCAGCTCAATAGGGTCCATCAGCATTCGCTGTCCCGCATTCTGAAAAATAGGGTTTGCTGAACAGACCAAGCCCTTGCAAGGCCTAAACATACGCATAAGCACGGCTTTATCTCCAACCGAACTAGTGATTAATTAACTTTAGAAATGACAACGAGAAACAGCCGAACGCAGAGCCTGCGTTCGGCTTAATTTGGAAAGGTGAGAGCGGTACTCTGTATGGAGTAGTTATACTTAAACATGATGTCCTCAAAACAACTTGAAGCCATCATAGCCCGTTGAATATTTAAAGCAAGCTATCAAAAATAAGCCTACAAAAGGTTAAATGGATCATCTACTGAACGAGACGGCTCAGTAAACCAAACCGGACCGTCGTCCGTCATATAGAAGTGATCTTCTAAACGAACCCCAAAAGTATCTGGTTTTATGACCATCGGCTCGTTGCTAAAGCACATTCCCGGTGCCAATACAGTTTTATCACCGCCCACCAGATAAGGCCATTCATGTAAATCCATGCCAATACCATGACCGGTTCGATGAGGGACACCGGGTAACTGATAATCGGCTTTTAAACCAAGCTTAGCGAGCGTATCTCGTACCGCATCATCCACCGACTCGCAGGTATTTCCATTGTGCGCGGCATCAAATGCGGCTTGCTGAAGCTGTCGCTCGTATTGCCAGAATGTCTTTTGTTCAGCGTTAGCCTCACCGAATGGGTACGTGCGGGTAATGTCAGAATGGTAGCCATGTAACTTACAACCGGTATCAATTAATACCCAGTCATTTTTTTCCAATTTTTGCTCATGACTGACGCCATGCGGATAACTGGTGCCCTGACCAAACAACACAATACAGAAGAAAGAGCCACTTGCGCCCACTTTGCGATGAGCCTCGTCAATAAACGCCCGCACCTCTGAGGCCGTTACCCCTTCCTGTAGCATTGCCCCGGTCGCACGATGCACCGCCATGGTCATATCCATTGCGGTTTGTATGAGTGCGAGCTCAGCGTTTGACTTATGCATGCGACACTCAGCGGTAATTACTTTTGCGTCGCACATTTGCGCTGCCGGATAGCGCTCCTCAAGGTTTGAAACAATGCTATAAGACGATGATTCGTCCAGCGCGAGTTTACCCTTGGTCAATGCATTCTCTTTCAGAAACCCAATAAAATAATCGTAGGGTGATTCGTGTTCGTCCCACAGCAAGGTCTCCATTGGAAGTTTCATCGCCTGCGTTAATGACCCAATCTCAAACGCAGGCGCTATTAATGTAACCGCGCCTTCGACAGGCACAATTGCGCCCACCAGGCGCTCACTTGGGTACCATTTTAAACCGGTAAAATACTCTAAATTAGTACCCGCGTTTAAATACATCGCATCGATGCCTTTGGCTCGCATCAATGTCTGGGCTTTGTCGACTCTCGCCTGATACTCTTCTAATGTAATGGGCTGAACATTCAGTGTCATATCTTCTAATGCGTCGAGGGCGGTCTTTGCATCGGTAATGCCTACACCGTGGGTCATTCTGCCTCCTAAAATGTCATTTCGTATGAACCGCTAGATTCAAGTAGATGGCCGATTCTGCTAAATAATGGCGAAATATAATAGTCAGCTTTAGGATTTAATTTTTAACACACTGATTTATATAGGTTTTGTTTTTGGCTTAACTCTTGCACTATGACTCATAATAAAAAGACAAGAACAACAAGGAACCATCATGAGTGTTAAATTCGAAGACCGACCTTTAGAGAAAGTCCGTGAAGAAACCATCGACCAACTGGTCATGAACTACGGTCACGGGGAACTTTCCTCAGAAGCGTTTGAGCGCCGTCTCGATGCGGCGATGGACGCAACCGAGCATAGTCAACTTGCTGCGCTAGTAGAAGACCTTGAGCTGAAGCCTGACACGTCGTACGACAGCATGAAAGAACAAAAATTCTCGCCACACTATGGTGAAGGACGCGCCCAGCCAACGGAAAATGTCGTCTCTATTTTGTCATCCAATGAGCGAACAGGTGTGTGGACCGTTCCGCGTGAAATAACGGTGTATGATTTTCTGGGCTCTGTCGAACTCGACTTTACGGATGCTGTATTCCAACACCCCGATGTGACGATCAAAGTGGTCGGGATGCTTTCAAGTCTCGAGATTTACGTGCCTGAAGAAATCATGATAAGCACCAACGTATTTAATATTCTTGGCTCCACTGAAAATAAAGCGCCGTCCATGGGAAACCTGAAGCAAGTTCCCCATATTCGCATTGAAGGCTTTCACGTGCTCGGTTCGGTTGAGGTAAAAGTCAAACGCACCATTAAAGAGAAATTCGTGGCTTTTGCAAACAGCCTGAAAGAAACCTTTAACTCAAAGAACTTCTACTAAGCAGCAGCCAGCTGTGCCAAATACTCGTCATAACTGCCGGCAAAGTCGCGTAAGCCTTTGTCGGTAATTTCAATAATACGAGTAGCCAGTGAAGACACAAATTCGCGGTCATGACTGACAAATAGCAAAGTACCCTCGAACTGCTCCAACGCCAGGTTCAGAGACTCAATAGATTCCATATCCAAATGGTTAGTCGGTTCATCCATCACCAGAATATTTGGCTTCTGAAGAATTAACTTACCGAATATCATGCGGCCTTTTTCACCACCGGACAGAATAGACACCGGTTTTTGAATATCATCCGCAGAAAACAGCATACGTCCCAAAACACCGCGTATCGACTGCTCGTCGTCGCTAGGTTGCTTCCATTGATACATCCATTCGTACACCGTCATTTCCTGCTTAAACAGGTGGGCGTGGTCTTGTGCATAGTAACCAATATTGGCATTTTCAGACCATTTAATACTGCCAGAGTCCGGTGTATAGTCGCCCATCAAACATTTCAGCAAAGTCGTTTTACCAATACCATTGGCACCAATAATGGCGACTTTTTCGCCCACTTCTACCGAGGTACTCAAGCCTTTCAATACCGCCTGCTCGTCAAAGCTTTTACGCACATTCTCGGTTTCAAGCGCCAGCCGGTACAGCTTCTTCTCTTGCGTGAACCGAATGTACGGGTTTACCCGGCTTGAGGCTTTCACTTCTTCCAGCTGAATTTTTTCCATTTGTCGTTGGCGCGACGTCGCCTGTTTGGCTTTCGATGCATTCGCCGAGAAGCGGCTGACAAAGCTCTGTAGCTCCGCAATTTTCTCTTTCTTCTTAGCGTTATCGTTCATCAGTTGCTCACGCGCCTGAGTCGCAGCAAACATATATTCGTCGTAGTTGCCTGGGTAGACACGTAGCTCGCCGTAATCAATATCCGCCATGTGCGTACACACCGTGTTCAGAAAGTGACGGTCGTGCGAAATAATGATCATGGTGCTTTGCTTTTCCGCCAGCACATCTTCTAACCAGCGAATGGTGTTAATGTCCAAGTTGTTGGTTGGTTCGTCCAACAGCATAATATCTGGCTCAGAGAACAATACCTGCGCCAGCAAAACTCGAATTTTAACGCCCGGTGCTAGTGCCGACATTAAGCCGAAATGCTGCTCTACCGGTATACCTAAACCCAACAGCAATTCGCCAGCACGAGACTCGGCTGTGTAACCATCCATTTCAGCGAACTCGGTTTCCAAATCGGCTACACGCATGCCGTCTTCTTCACTCATCTCACCGCTGCTGTATATACGATCCCGCTCTTCTTTTACCGCCCACAGCTCTTCATGACCCATAATAACGGCATCAACCACGCTGTAATCTTCGTAGGCAAACTGGTCCTGGCGCAACTTACCAATGCGGGTATTCGGCTCCAGTGACACGTTACCGGCGGACGGCTCTTGCTCACCACTTAAAATGCGCATAAAAGTCGACTTACCGCAGCCATTAGCACCAATAAGGCCGTAACGATTGCCATTGCCGAATTTAACAGAAATATTTTCAAAAAGAGGCTTCGCACCAAATTGCATGGTGATATTTGCAGCAGAAATCACGTAATCTATATCCAGAATGAGGGAGTAAAAATTGAGCGCGCAATGTACGTGTTTTTCCCGTAAATTACAAAGAAAGATTCACAAAAAGGTAAATAGACGATGCAAATGTCCTGGACTGATGTTTCCACGAATTTTAGTAAAATTTGGAATACCGAGCTTTGGAAAACCGGCGACGCACAAATTCATTTAAGCCAGGTTATTATTGCCCTGGCACTCATTGTTGTAGGTGTTATTGTCATTCGATGGGTGGGTTCACGGCTGGTCAAGCGCGCACTGAAATCCAGCCACGCGTCGCAAAATACGATTTTCGCCTTTCGTAAGTTATTTTCATTTTTAGCTTACGTGCTTATCGTACTTATTGCTCTTCCGGTTGCCGGCATACCTATTACGATATTTGCCGTACTCGGTGGTGCACTGGCCATTGGTGTGGGTTTTGGTGCTCAGAACTTATTGAATAACTTAATATCAGGCATGATTCTGATTGCCGAGCGCCCTATTCGTATTGGCGATATTGTAGAGCTGGAAAATGAACGAGGCCGCATTGAAGAAATTGGTAATCGGTGTGTGCGAATTAAGCGCTATGATGGTGTTCATGTTCTGGTGCCAAACAGCTACTTTCTTGAGCAACGCGTGGTTAACTGGACGCTGGTTTCAACAGAAATACGCAGTACAGTAACGGTAGGAGTGGCTTACGGATCACCGATAGACAAAGTGCGCGAGCTTATGCTGGAGGCCGCCAGTAAGCACGAAAAAATTGTTCAAGAACTGCCAATTGAAGTGTTCTTCGATGACTTTGGTGACAATAGCTTAACCTTTAATTTAATGTTCTGGACAGCGGTTGAAGCCCCTATGGACATTCGTCGTGTACAGTCCGATATTCGTTTTAAAATTGATAAGCTCTTCGCCGAAAGCAACATTGTTATTGCCTTTCCACAGCGCGACGTGCACTTGGATACGTTAAAGCCGTTGGAAATCAAAATGACTCAATCGGACGCATAAAAAAAACGCCACCTCAGATTAGGTGGCGTACAATTACAACAATAACAACCAGGGATTACTTCGTTTAAAACTCGTAGCTGTAACTCAAGCTAACAACTGTTCCTACTTCTTTACTACGGACTAAAATGCCCGATTGGTTCACTTCCTGATCTTCACCCAGCAAGTTTTTCACTTTTAAGCCAATCTTTGAGTTGAAGTTCGGGTAGTAATTGTAAACCAAATCCAGGGAGTGGAACGGTTGTTCATAAGCGTCATCACGACCACCGACACCAGCAGCCAGAATGCGCTCACCAAAGACGTTATACACCAACGAGGTTGAGTGCTCACCGTTTGCTGAGTCATAGTTCAACTGGAAGTTCGCGACGTATTCTGAATGACCCGTCATGCGCTTAGTCGGGTTGGTTAAGTTACCCGCCAAGGCAGGGTCTATCGACGCTTCTGAATCACTCCAGGTTAAGTTACCTGAGGTGAAGAAGCCGTTCGCCAGGTAGCCTAAGTCGTGCAACCACTCAAACTCAACGCCGTACACTTCAGCGGACTCACCGTTAACATAGGTCAATGTGTAGTCTTCATCTCCCACCCGTAACACCGACTCTATCGGGTTCGAAATATCCTTATAAAACGCTGCAACGGTGTAGTTATCTCCGTTATCCGCATAGTACTCGAAACGAGCGTCGTAGTTTTTCAAGTCACTACTTTTCAGGCCAGCAGTACCAAAGGTACGAATGTCAGTAACCGGGTCGTAGTAAGCAACGGGTACCGTTTCACGCAAGTCCGGGCGAACGACTGTTTCACCATAACCAAAGCGAAGCTGGTAATTATCACTTGCCATGTAGGTCAGCGACAAAGCAGTATAAATATCGTCTTCGGAAATCGAACTGTCGACAACGCGCTGAGGATTAAAGTAGTTATTTAAATCCTGCTCGTCGAAAATTAAGCTCGAGGTCGCCAGAGACACTTGTTTAAAGTCTTCGTAGCGAATACCACCACTGACACGCCAGGTATTGTCGAATATGGCGTCGAACTCACCGTAATACGCATCAATTTTCTGAGCGGCTAAATAGTCGTCTGCATTTGGCGCGCCCGGTTCACGGAAGGTAATACGAAAATCGTTTTCGTCAATGACCTCATCCGTCAAATAACCGGTAACACCCAATACATTGTCCAAGTCATCCAACACAGACAGGCGTGAACCTGAGGCGTTATCCAAACTGAAGCGACTGGTGCTGTAATAACGAGCTTTATCCATAAAGTCATAACCCGCTTTCAGCTCCAGCTCAATACCAGACAACATAATAGGTAGTGAGAAATTACCACCGTAAGATTTCACGTTGTCTTCCATGTCAACGAACTGGAAAATCGCCCGGTTGTCATCTCCTGTTACACGAGTCTCAGAGAAGCTTCCGTCAGTGTTGTAAATGTCATCAAAACGGTAAGACACTTCGGTCGGAATTTCCGTTTCCGCTTTTGACTCTGTGTACTGCCAGTCAAATCCAACACCCCAATAGTCCATGAAGGTGTGTTGCCCGCGGAATTGGTCAACATTCAGAACACGTTCTTCATACTTAAACTCATGCTCGCGGTTAGCTATACCCGTTCCTGCAATGGTTTTTAAGTTACTGCCGTTCGGGCTTTGCTTAATACCAAATTCTGACTCGTCCTCTGAGTCTTCCAGATAAATTTTGGTATAGCTAACGTTGTGAGTGTCGAGCTGATAGCCCGCAGTGAAGAAACCATTTAAACGTTCAGTTTCTGTGGTTACAGTGGTTTCAGACAAAGTGTTGTAACAGGAGTTAGAAACGTCTTCCGCGGTTTCTAAGGACGTTGAACAGCCTGCTTCGGCGTTGTTACTAATGACGGCATTACGACGCTCTGATGCATCCCAGTCATTGTCGTAGGAAGCGGCAGCTAACACACCGAAAGTACCGCCAAACCAGGACTCATCAAAGCTGTTACCCAAGGTCGCTTTTAAATCAAAGTTAGGGTCTAACGACTCTTTCTTAAGTACCATGTTACGCGGCAACTGCTTCGCTAACGACGCATTAATGGCGCGCGCCTGATCGCCGGCACTGGTGCCGTTACCGGTTAAGCCATCCGTATTAATGATATTACGTAAGCTAAAATCACCTTCGTAACGACCAATCGCGTTTTGAATACCTTCAGGAATACCCGCGTCGTTACGGTTATAAGTATAGCCTTCGTCCGCATTACTGTTTAAGCCAACACCAGCTTCGACATTAAAAATAAATTCATCAGGTAAAGAGCGCGTACGAATATCGATATTGCCGCCACCAAAAGCCGCCGGCATAGACGGTGAAAACACTTTTTGTACCGCCATGCTTTCAATAATGGTCGACGGGATAATGTCCAGCGGCACCACATTACGCGTTAAGTCCGGGCTGGGAATACTGGCGCCGTTAATGCGGGCGCTCGAATAGCGTTCACCTAAGCCGCGAACATAAATGAATTTGCCGTCAACCAACGTCAAGCCGGTGACTCGACGCAGCGCTGAAGCAGCGTCACTGTCACCAGAGCGGGATAGCTGCTCAGCGCCTAAAATGTCCGCCACAAAAGCCTGATTTTTACGCTCTTCAACAACTGCAGCCGCACTTCCTTGCAAGCGACTGCCGGTAGTTACCACTTCTTCAATCGTCGATTCACGCTCAATGTCAGCGTCTTCAGCTTGCTGAGCCAAGGTTACCGGACTGGTAGCGACAAGACCTAATCCAACCGCCAGTGCTACAGGCTTGAGTTTGTAGTGATTTTTCATAACCAACTCCTACACTAAAATCGGAAAATAGGCGCAACCTGTGTGCGCCTATTCATTAACCTGCAACTCAACTTAGTCCTGCTCAGAGGCGGTTACTGCGTTGTCTACCCACTGATACCATTCAGAGCTGGTGTCGTCGTTCGACAATGCACCGATGAAGTCAACCGCAGTAAAGAAGTCGTCATTCAGTCCGGTTAAGTCATTTGCCGTAATCGTGATAGATGACGACATGTCAGTTGAAATACCGTCATCGTTCAGTACCGTTGCTGAACCGTCCAGAATTTCGTTCGCGCTGCCGTTTTGGTACCACTGGGTGTAGGTCTCACCATCAGCGAACGTATTGTCACCCGTGCTAACAAAGTTATTGGTACAAGCTAGTACTGAGCTGTAGAAGTCGAGCTCGCCGTTATCAACGCCAGCTTCACCGTCTGAAGTGAAGAAAACACAGCCGTCGTCTGCCGTGCCGTTCTCTTTAATTTTCAGTACGTTATACATCTGACCCTGGAAGTTATCGTCAAATTTAGTCGCGATTGACGGGTCGTTGTCACGAACAGATGTACCGTCGGTGGTAATAATGGTCACGTTAGCAATGGTTGGGGCAGAGGCCGGTGCTTGCGAATAGTCCGGACCATTGTTTTTCTCACCGTCAGCCTCAAAGCCGCCGTTCCCCATGTAGTTGGTCTGGCCGTCGACTGTCACTGTGCCATGCTTAATAAATACGAACTGCGCACGTCCCTGCCAGCCGGCGTCCATATCCAGCGAGTCGTCCTGAGTATCCGTAACGACAATGTTTCTTAAATCAGCAGCACCACCGAAGAACTCAATACCGTCATCGAACCCCTGGTGAATGTGAATGAATTCGTAAGAAGAGCCAGAACCTACTGCGTTCAGCGTTAGTGAGTTCAAGTCGTCGCCATCACCGCCGTCACGAGGGCCTGAGCCTGCGTACCAAATTTGTGCGTACTTCATTGAGCCGCTGTCGTCCGTGTTGTCGTTACCACCGTAGAAGCTGACAATACCTTCCGACTCACGGTTACAAGTACCGCCGTCACGTTCAGCATCCGTACACTCATTGGTAATACCGTTACCGTTGATGATGATGCCACCCCAGTCTGCGTAACGCGGCGCGTCGCCTGATACGTTTAAACGATCAAACTCATTTGCTGAGGTAAATTTAATCGGTTTATCAAACGTACCAATAGCATTCAGTTGCGCACCGCGGGCAATCTGAATAATGGCTTCGCCGGAAGTGAATGCTAAAATCGCTCCCGGTTCAACCGTCATCACCGGACCGTTTTGATTAATCTCACAACCTGTAGTGGTGTCACAGTCTTCACCAATCTGCAAAGCGCCTTCAAACACGTGCACACCGCCGTCAGGCAACTCATCAAACGTAATGTCTTCCGTAATTTCTATCGTTGCACTGGCAAAGTCAGTATCGTAGGAGCAGTCCTGACCATCGTATTCACCCTGAACGTCTGCGTAGGTTGCACATGGATTAGATGAACCGCTGTCACCGCCCCCGGTATCACCGCCGGCATTCGAGCCACCACCATTATTCACGGTTGGCGTCACGTTAATATCGCCACCGCAACCGGCTAATAGAAGTGCTGTGGTCACTGCAGATATCTTAAATAAGGTATTGAATTTCATTGGGTTCTCCCGACTTCTTCGTGTCATGTTGTGATTTAAGTCGGGAGCAGATTAGGACGCTTGCATGACAGGATTGTGACAACACAAAAGTGTCACAAAATGTTCACGATTTGGTAACCAAAACGCGTGGTGATGATCTTTGCACTTGTTGAATAAGTAACCCTAACCTGACTAACAAGCCGAGCGAAAAATTAACTGTTCGTTCGGCTGCTCAAGATGATACTCCATGGCCAGCTCGTCGCAGTTGGCCAACCTTGGGCAAATCTCACAGTCCTTCATGACTTTTTCCGGCAAGGTGTCTTTCGAGCAATAGCGAAAACCTTGCTGTTCAAAAAAGTCCGGCACCCGGGTCAGCACTATCACTCGGTTTAGCTGCAACAGGCGGGCTTTTTTCAATAAGTAAGCCACCAGCATACGCCCCTGACCACGCACCTCGGTTTTCGGGTTGACTCCTAACGAGCGAATTTCCGCTAAGCCTGTGGTGTAGATATACAATGACGCACAACCCATCACCTTGCCGTTCACTTCAGTCACCGCAAATTCGTTAATAGAATGCACGATGTCATCTTTCGCCCGTGGTAGGTTCTCGCCGGCTCCGGCCCAGTGCTGAACTAAATCTAAAATGGCACCAATATCACCCAGGTTGGCGTCGCGCACCTGGATCTGCTGTTGCTGCTGTGCCGCTTTTAAAGCTTCATTCACTCGCTGCGGCGAGGTTCCGCCCAGGGCACAACGTTTTTCCAGCAGCGCATCCAGCGTCAGCCAGTCATAAACGTCCTGCTCAATAACCGAGGCCACTGCCTGAAACGCCTCCAGCGGCATATCCTCTAATGGTTTTTTCGCCTTAATGGCCTGTTGCACCAGTTCACCGACGTTGTGATGCGCCTGCCGAAAAGGAATGCCTTTGGATACCATATAGTCCGCGAGCTCAGTCGCATTGGCGTAACCGCCTTGCGCAGACTTACGACAAGCCTCCTGATTAACCGTCAGACCATTCAGGGTCGAGGTCACCATCGCCAGTGATGCCTGCCAGGTGGTAAAGGCATCAAACAGCCCTTCCTTGTCCTCCTGCATATCTTTATTGTAGGCCAATGGCAGCGCTTTTAAGGTCATCATTAAGCCGGTTAACGAGCCCACCACCCGGCCACTTTTACCCCGCACCAACTCCAGCGCGTCCGGGTTTTTCTTCTGCGGCATCAGTGACGATCCCGACGTCACGTTATCGGCCAGCTCGATGAAGCCGGCCTCCCCGGAATTGTAGAAAATTAAGTCTTCCGCTAAGCGCGACAAATGCAGCATCGACAACGACGCGGTGCTTAACAGCTCCACTACAAAGTCACGGTCAGATACTGAATCCAGACTGTTCCGCGTTGCTTCACTAAAACCCAGCTCGCTGGCAATAGCTTCGCGGTCGACCGCATAGGCTGTGCCTGCCAGCGCCCCGCAACCTAAAGGGCTTTTGTTGAGTCGATCAGTAGCGTCTTGTAAGCGCTCACTATCACGTTGCAGCATTTCCACATAGGCCAGGCACCAGTGCGCCAGCAAAACCGGTTGCGCCCGTTGCAGGTGTGTGTAACCGGGTATGACCGTGTCTTTTTCACGTTGCGCCAGATCCAGCAATGCCTGCTGAGTCTGCTTTAACGACTGTTGCAGAGCTCCGGCCTGCTCACGGCACCACAAGCGTAAATCCGTAGCAACCTGATCATTACGGCTGCGCCCGGTATGCAGCTTTTTGGCTAAATCACCCACCTTAGCTATCAGTGCCGCTTCCACAAAAGAATGAATATCCTCATCGCCGCCCACCGCGACTGCCGCAGGGTCTTCTCGCACCTCACTGAGCAGTTCATTCAATGCCTGCTGTAACTGCTGACATTCATCACTGTTCAGTACGCCAACCTTGTGCAACGCATTCGCCCAGGCTTTAGAGCCGGTGATATCCTGCTCAGCTAACACATAGTCAAAAGGCAGCGAGTCATTAAACTGCTGAAACGCGGCATCGGGTCCTGCCGCAAAACGTCCACCCCATAGCGCCATAATCTACCCCTTTTGTTGCTTCTGTAACGCCGCTATCCGGCTAGGAAGGGAGAACAACCGAATAAAACCTTCGGCGTGCGCCTGGTTATAGACTTCGTCAGCGCCAAAGGTCGCAAAGTCTTCGCTGTATAAGCTATTCGGAGAACGTTTCTGAACCGCAGTCACTGAGCCTTTATAGAGCTTCAGCACCACGTCGCCGCTGGCAGCCGAACATAGAGACTCCGCTGCCGCCATCACCGAATGCTGCAATGGGGTAAACCAGCGCCCGTCGTACAGTAATTGCGCGAACTGCTCGCTTAGCTGAGCTTTCCAGCTGCGGCTGGTTTTATCCAATACCAGCTCATCAATAGCCTGCAAGGCAGCCATCATGACGGTGCCGCCCGGCGTCTCGTAACAGCCTCGGCTTTTCATGCCCACCAGACGGTTTTCAACAATATCCACGCGCCCGACGCCATGTTTAGCGGCAATGTCATTCAAAACATCCAGGCATTCAAAAGGCGACAAGGCTTTGTCATTCACCGCCACAATCTCGCCACTCGCAATCGTCACCGAAACGTACTCCGGCTTATCCGGTGCCTGCTCGGGTGAGACAGTCAGGGTCCAGACCTTATTCGTAGGCTCACACCATGGGTCTTCCAGTTCCCCGCCTTCGTGCGAAATATGCCAGACGTTCGCATCACGGCTGTAGATTTTGGTGGCTGACGCCGAGCACGGGATATCCCGCTCCGCCAAATAATCCAACAGAGACTCCCGGCTGCTCAGCTCCCACTCGCGCCACGGAGCTATCACGTGTAAGTCAGGAGCTAAAGCGGCATAGCAGGACTCAAAGCGGACCTGATCATTCCCTTTACCGGTGCAGCCGTGCGCCAACGCATCTGCTCCCACTTTACGAGCCACTTCAACCTGAGCTTTAGCAATAATCGGACGCGCCATGGCGGTGCCGAGCAAGTAAGTGCCTTCGTAAATGGCCCCGGTCTTGAGTGTTGGGTACACGTAGCTCTTCACAAACTCGTCTTTTAAATCTACTACGTGGCATTCGGACGCGCCGGACGCTTTGGCTTTTTCTTCCACACCTTCCAGCTCTTCGGCGCCCTGCCCCACGTCAGCCACAAAAGCCACGACTTCACAGCCATAATTTTCTTTTAACCAGGGCACAATGGCCGAGGTGTCCAGACCGCCAGAATAGGCCAATACAACTTTCTTCACGTGACTCATGAGGCTTTCTCCATAGATTCTGGCAGTACTGCTGCCGTTGGGTTTAATAACAAGGTTAATAAGGCGTTTTGTGCGTAAAGCCGGTTCTCAGCCTGCTGAAAACAGCGCGACAGTGGGCCGTCCATAACATCGGAGGTAATTTCATAGCCGCGGTGTGCCGGCTGGCAGTGCAGCACCGAAGTGGCACCACTGTGCTCAACCAGCTGCGCGTTAATTTGATAGGGGTGGAAAATCTCGCGTACTTCATCCAGAGGTTTGTCATCCCCCATGGACACCCAGGTGTCGGTGTAGAGTGCGTCGGCGCCTGCCACCGCAGCAATATCATGCGTTACAACAATGTTGGCGCCGCTCTTCTTCGCCAAAGTCTTCGCTTTTTCCACAAGATCAGCATCGGGCTCATAGCCTTTCGGGCAAATAATGGTGCAATCGGTGCCTACTGTGGCGGCGGTTAGCATCAGCGAGTGCGACACGTTGTTGCCGTCACCTAGGTACACTAACTTCAAGCCCTTCAGCTTGCCGTACTGCTCCTGCAAAGTTAGAAAGTCCGCCAGTGCCTGGCAGGGGTGAAACAAGTCGCACAGACTGTTCACCACAGGAACTGATGCGTGCTGCGCTAATTCTTCTAAGGTGCTATGCGACATCACCCGGGCGACAATGGCATCCGCCCAGCAGGAGAGGTTTCTTGCGTAATCGGCGACGGTTTCCCGTACGCCCATACCCTGCCCCTGCTCGTTCAGGTACACGGCATGACCGCCTAATTTCTGCAAACCAATATCAAAAGACAGTCGCGTGCGCAGGCTTGGTTTTTCAAATAGGGTAACCACGCTTTTGCCGGCCAGCGTGTGTTGGTAGTTTTCGGGGAACGCTTTTTGCGCTTGCGCTAACGCCAATAACTGTAAAGTGTCAGCCGGAGAAAACTCCAGCCCGGATAAACAATGTTTCATCATACTTACTCACTAATCTGTGTGCCTGAAAAGGGGTTATTCATTACATTCCAACTGCCAATTCGCACACATCGTCGTAAGCGTTTTGCGGCGCTTAACGCCCCGCGAACTTTTACCTCCATGCCGTCTTTAATCACTCCCGCCTGGGTAAGTTGCTGAATAGACTCTGAATTGAGATGGCTTAAAGGGGTTCCAGTGCCGTCCAACACCGCTTCAACGTCGGTTATCAACAGCAAGTCGGCATTGTAGGTGGCAGCGACGGCCACAGCGGCATCGTCGGCATTCACATTGAACCAGTCGCCGTTTTCGCCAAAGCCGATAGAGCTGATAATGGGTAGGTAGCCATGCATCAGTAAGTCGGCCAACAGTCCGGGCGTAGCTTCCGGAGTCTGACAGACGCCAACCTGACCTAAGTTTTCAGACTGTTTAGCACAAAGAACGCCCGCTTCATAAAGCGTCAAACCAATAGGTTTTAAACCTGCGGTAATAGCTTGTTTCATTGAGGTTTTATTGGCCGCACCCGCCAGACCACCAACTATATAGGGCATGTGTTGCTCAGGGCTGACTCTTAAACCATTCACCTTTTCACTCTGTAAACCGGCCGTTGTCAGCCACTGTTGTACCAGCGCTCCGCCGCCGTGCACGAGCACAATGTCATCATCGTTTTGTTGCAGTGACTGAAACAACGCACTTAAAGCTTCCGGTTGTTCTAACAGGCTGCCACCGAGTTTTATGACTTTCATAGCAAGCCCTCCTCAACCGGCAGTCCCAGTTGCAGATTAATGCACTGAATGGCCTGACTCGCTGCACCTTTCAGTAAGTTATCAATAGCTGACAGCACAATGAGCTGGTTACCCTGCCGGTGCCAGCCAATATCGACAAACGGCTGCTGCACAACGTTTTTAATAGCGGGACGGCTTTGGCTTTTCGCACGTACCAAAGGTGCATTCGCATAGCATTGATAAGCGCTGGCAAGGTCATCGTCAGTGACCGTGTCATTTAAGGTTGCATAAACGGTTGCTAAGATGCCTCTCGGAAAATTCGCTAAATGCGGCGTAAAAAGCACCTCTTGTTGTAGCTGTTGAGCTATTTCCGGTGTGTGTCTATGACCAAAGAGTCCGTAGGCTTGCAGCGATAACTCAGCACCATGGCTGGTCAGTGACGCTTTTCGTCCCGCGCCGGTAACACCAGATACCGCATTTACAATCACTTTTTCGTCGGTAAGCAACGCTTTTTGTTTTAGCGGAAGCAGCGCCATTAATGCAGCAGTTGGATAACAGCCGGGCACCGCAACCAGCTGTGCGGTTGCAATATCTGCAGCGTGCCACTCAGCCAGACCATACACCGCTCTGTCTAACCAGTTTGAATGCTTGTGCTCAAAGCCATAAAACTCGGAATACTGGTTTACATCGTGCAGCCGAAAGCCACCAGACAAATCAATAACCTTGAGACCGGCCTGCAAAAACTCTGGGGCTAACGCGACACTCACAGCGTGATCCGTGCATAAAAATACCGTGTCCGCTTGTTCAATAATCGCCGCTTTAGCAGCGCTCGACAAGGGCTGCAAAGGTGCAGCTAAAGAATGTGCATATTGCGGATGTAAATCGCCGAGCAAGGTGCCTGCATCACTGCTATGCTCAGACACGTAGCAGCCAAACAGCTTTAGAGCTGAGTGCTTCTGTATTAACCGTGAGAGTTCGGCGCCAACATAGCCGCTGGCTCCAATCACGGCGACGGTGTGTGACTGTTTTGTCTGGTACTGCATGAAAAAACCATTGCTGTTTATACTTAAAAATGCAGAATAAACGAATTAATATATTTATGCAATAATCGTGAATAATTATTTTTTAATAGGAATTATATTTATGAACGCCCAGTCGTTACCTTCTTTCTTTTCGATGTACCAGCAATTGATTGCTATTCCGTCTATCAGTGCGACCGTTCCTAAATGGGATACCAGCAACAAGAAGGTCATTGACTTATTGGCTGAGTGGCTGGAATTACTGGGCTTTGAGTGTGAAATTAACGAGCTGAAAAGTCAGCAGGGAAAGTACAACTTACTGGCGCGGCGCGGCGCCGGTAGTGGCGGATTATTGTTGTCAGGACACACCGACACAGTGCCTTACGACGCCAGCCGTTGGAACTTTGATCCCTTTACGTTAACCGAAAAAAATAACCGCTGGTATGGGCTTGGCAGCATCGATATGAAAGGCTTCTTCGCTTTTGTCTTACAGGTGTTGAGTGACCTGGATGCCAGCAAACAAAGCAGACCCATTATGGTTCTGGCCACCGCTGACGAAGAAACCACTATGAATGGCGCCCGTGAAGTCAGTCGCTTTGCTAACCTACATCCGGATTACTGCATTATTGGCGAACCAACAGATATGCGTCCGGTCTACGCGCACAAGGGCCATATGAGTGAGGTCATTCGCATTATCGGTCGCTCCGGCCACAGCTCCGATCCGGCACTGGGTATCAATGCCATAGAGCTGATGCACGAAGTCATTTCTTCACTCATGAAATTAAAAGAAGAGTTTAAGCATAAATATTCAAATTCAAGCTTCACTGTGCCACAACCAACAATGAACTTTGGGCACATTCACGGTGGCGACAACGCCAATCGTATTTGCGGCTGCTGTGAGCTGCACTTAGACGTGCGCCCGCTCCCCGGATTATCTGTCGATGAACTCTACGCCCATTTGCATAAAGCAACCGAAAGTATACAAAAGCGCTATCCGGGCAGTGTCGAACTTATCTCGTTGCACCACCCAGTTCCTGCATTTGAGCAAACGCCCGACTCAGCCTTGGTACAACTCGCCGAAAAAGTCTCGCAGTCACAAGCGCAGGCCGTAAACTACTGCACCGAAGCACCTTTTCTGCAAGAGTTAGGTTGCGAAACCTTAGTTATGGGCCCCGGTTCAATAAAACAAGCGCATCAGCCCGACGAGTATTTATTGACCGAAACTATTGAACCGACTCAAGAAAAACTAAAAAAGTTATTAAAAAGCTATTGTTTTTCCGACTAGCTGCCGATACAAACAAGCAGCATCATTGATTTAGATTAATGCCAGGTCGTTTAAACGTTAGTAAAAGGATCATCACATGTTACGACAGTTTTCTATAGGTACCAGAGCCATTGGGGCATTCGGTCTAATCGGCGTATTCGTTATCGTTCTTGGGCTGTTTGCTCTCAATAGAATGGGCGCCATTGCCGATCGCATGCATGTTATTACCGACAAGCAAGTGCCTGCAGTGGAAAAAGTCAATGCACTAAATAACGAGTTTCTTTACGTCAACATATACTCAGCTAACGTTTACACCTATTTAAACGACCCTAACCGTCTGCAACGCTACTTAGATAGATTAGATTCAGCTTCGGCCAGTTTAAAAGAAGCCCAGGAAGAATACAGTTCTCTTATCGAAGACCCTGAAGCACGAAAACTGTTTAACGAGTACAAAGCGCTTGATAAAAAATATTGGCAGCTCAACAAGCAGTTTCTAGAGTTAGTTAATGCAAGACTTCCTGATGTTATCGCATCACTGCGTGAAAACTCATTAATTCCATTGAGTGGTGAAATATCGGCTAAATTGGACCAGCTTCAGCAGCGCGAAATGGCGTTAATCAGTGATGCAAGCGATAATGCGGCCAATGTTCATGAAAGCGCCAACATCGCTGTCATCATTGCGATTATTGCGGTCGTATCGTTACTCATTTTCTTTGCTATTATGATAACCAAAAGTGTCGTCAGCCCAATATCCGCCGCTGTGGATTTTGCTAAAGTCATCGCCTCTCGCGACTTAACTCAAACCATAGACGTTGTCGGCAACGATGAACCGGCTCAATTACTGAGACAATTGATTAAAACTCGTGACGAGCTGCGCGAATCCATCAGTACTATTTCTGAGTCTTCCGAACAGCTGGCGTCAACCTCTGAAGAGTTAAGCTCGGTAACACAAGATTCGACCCGCACTATTCAGCAGCAAACCGAAGAACTCGAACAGGCAGCGACTGCCGTTAACGAGTTGACTACCGCTGTCGAAACCGTGGCTCAGGATGCACAAAATGCATCGGAAGCGTCTGAAGAAGCAAACCGTCAGGCACAACAAGGTGACGACAGAGTTCGCCAAACCGTCAGAGCCATCGAAGAGTTGTCACAAGAAATTGGTGACTCGTCGAGTAACGTAACTGAACTTGCAGAAAAAGTTACCAGCATTACCAAGGTATTGGAAGTTATTCGTGGTATTGCCGAACAAACCAACTTACTGGCACTGAACGCAGCCATTGAAGCCGCACGCGCTGGTGAATCGGGTCGAGGCTTTGCGGTGGTTGCCGACGAAGTACGCTCTTTGGCTCATAAGACTCAGCAGTCGACCGTTGAAATTGAGGACATGGTTAAGGCCATTAATGAGTCCAGCGACCGCTCTGTGTCAACCATGGAGAAAAGCATGGAACGAGCGACTCGCACGCTCGATGTGGCTCGTGAAGCGGGCGAAGCATTGCAACTTATTGCAACCGCTGTCAGCGAAATCAACAACCATAACACCTCCATTGCCAGCGCCGCTGAAGAGCAGGCCAATGTGGCTCGTGACGTTGATAAGAACCTGGTCAGTATCCGCGATTTGTCGAACTCAACCGCGTCGGGCGCCGAACAAACCAACGCGTCCAGTGACGAGCTGTCTCGCTTGGCTGTTAGTCTGAGCGAATTAGTCAAACGCTTTAAAATTTAAACTCTCTAATGTGTAAGAGAGGGCGACCGCCTTCTCTTACACATAGCTTTCCATTTCGGGTAATCCTGAAATACTCTCCTGAAGCCATTTCGATTCGTTTGCGATGACGCACATACAGCGCTCTATATGCGCTTTCTCAACATCGTTAATGGCGCATTGCAACACCTGCTCTTTGGCACTATTTAAAGAGCCCAACACAGATTCTAATGTCTGCTGCATTAGCAGCTGTAAGCGTGTCAAAGGCAAGTCCACGGCTTTTGCAAAGTCTGCCAACATATAGCTGGTTATCGGCTTGCTGAAGTTGCCTGCGTTACCGGCATCGTATTCACCTATGGACATGGCGAAGACCTGAGGAATTTCAGTCGGAATGCTTTCTGCCTGCCCCACCTTTCGTCTGCCCTGAAGCTCTTGAATACTGGCTTCGACATTCACTAAATCGTAAAAAGGCGCAAGCTCCAATCCGTTTTTACCAACGAAGTAACTGATATTTTTACCGTGAGCATCGTAATTAGCCGTCAATAAATTGAAGGTCATCCACTTGACCAACGCCGTCTGGTAAGCAAGCGCGTTATTGGTGCGTACTGAAAACAACTTAGGAAAAGACACACCGTCACGAATGTAAATACCATCGCCGGTATCACCGAATTGCCGTTCGTACTTATAGGACGGCGGTAGGTTAACAGCCTGGCAACCATCAATAACATGGCGTCGGCGAACACGCCTATGCTCAGCATCAAAATGTCGGTCAAACCTGTTAACAACCAGAGTCGGCGTCTCACCATAGCGCCGGAAATCGACTTCTGGCACATTGAGCCCGGACAGTTTCGCCAATGTCATCGTGAAAAACTCATTCACGGCAATACAGGGCACCCGACCCGTTTCGAATTTAAAAATACGATTAGAGGCCAACTCGCCTTCAGCAAAGCCGAGTTCGTGTCCGCTTTCGAATAAATTCAGTTTGTCCTGCACTCCTGCTACGGATAAACGCGTTTTACCATCCCAGTAGGTAATAGGCTCAGCCGCTGACTTTGCTCTTTCGAGCTTTTCCCCAAGTTCATTATTGGAAATAGACCTCAGTAGCGTCTCACCCACGGCTTGCCCGGGGGGACGGAATGACAAAGCGCCTGAGGTTTCCTGACCAATCGCTCGGATAAGCCCAAATGTATTATTTCTGGATACCGTTGTGTTTAATACCAGCTCATCTAACCCCTTGCCTTCAGGCAACAGGTTTTGCAAGTAATTATGGACTTCACGCTGGCCGAAATCGCCGCTCAAAGGCAAGTGTGACGATATCGCAAAGCCATTAGCTCGCCATTCGCTATTGTAGGTCAGGGCAAGCTCGCGTTCTGTGCCGGCAATCAAGCTAAGCTCCGCAATTTTTTGCTGTGTACCGATATAAACATCGAGCGTGTGTTTGTCAAAACCAGTCACTGTCTGGCTCCCTAAGCTCATTATCTTGATGCTGTTGAGTGTCGGTCACTATGCGAAAGGAGAGCCCAAGGTAGTTCATAACCCGCAGTACATTGACAAAATTAACCCGAGGATCGCCCTTTTCAATTTTTACCAGAGTTTGTCTGGATAACGACAGCGTTTTAGCGACATCCACTAAGCGTAAATGCATTGTCGTGCGCTTAGCGGTAATAGCCTCAGCCAGCAACGCTGCTGAGAAAGGTTGTGTTAAGTCAGGCATAGGAGTTGGCCTGACACTTTTACCATTGGCCACTCTAAAGTTTCCTTAAAATAGAATTTAAGGTTAATATTAGACAACAGCTCCTAAAAGTCAATTTAAATAGAATTTAATAGGCTAGCGATTAAAAAATCTATTTAATTCTATTATAGTAGTATTTTAAAAGATTAGTTAGACTTGCCCCGCTCAAATTTTAGACACAGCTAACTCCAACATAAAAATAACCCTCGTGAATACTGTTAATTTACTGCATAAATTAGACTAATGGTGCGACCAGCGCCTATTCTGAATCCGTGTTAACAAACCAGTAACAACGGATTCAAAAATGAACAATCTATTTCAATTCAGTCAGCCGCTTGATAACAATGCGAAAACGTTATTCAACGATGAGCATCAAGAGTTTCTTGCCGAGCTGGTGGATACGTTTCAGCCTCGTTTAAACGAGCTATTGGAAAAGCGCCAGCAACGTCAGGCCTATTATGACGACGGCGCCCTTCCCGACTTTGATCCTCACACTCAGGACATTCGCGAAGGCGACTGGAAAATTGCCCCATTGCCTAAAGATCTGCAAAAGCGTCGCCTGGAAATTACCGGGCCAGTCGACCGCAAAATGGTGATTAACGCGTTGAACGCGAATGTTGATTGCTACATGGCCGACTTTGAAGACTCACAGTCGCCCACCTGGGACGGCATGGTGAACGGCCAAATTAACTTGCGCGACGCTAACACTGGCGGCATGACTTACACCGACCCCAGCAGCGGCAAAGATTACAAAGTCGGCGAGAACCCGGCGCTGCTTATTGCCCGGGTTCGTGGGTTGCACCTACCGGAGAAACACGTACAGCGAAATGGGCAGGCTATTCCAGGGGCGCTCATGGACTTTGCTCTGTACTTTTTACTGAACTATCAGCAACGTCTGCAGCAAGGCTCTGGTGTGTATTACTATCTGCCGAAACTCGAGCACAGCGACGAAGCCAAGTGGTGGGCCGACGTTTTCCACTTTACAGAAGAAAAATTCAACTTAAAGACCAGCACCATTCGAGCCACAGTGCTTATTGAAACGCTGCCGGCCGTATTTCAGATGCACGAGATTTTGTACGCCTTAAAAGATCACATTGCCGCACTGAACTGTGGTCGCTGGGACTACATTTTCAGCTACATCAAAACCCTGAAAGCGCACGCCGATCGTGTATTACCTGACCGTCAGGTCGTCAGCATGGACAAACCGTTCTTAAACGCTTATTCGCGCTTATTGGTCAAAACCTGCCATCAACGGGGCGCATTGGCGATGGGCGGCATGGCGGCTTTTATTCCCAGCAAAGATCCAGCTGAGAACGAAAAAATCCTCGCTAAAGTCCACGCCGATAAGACGCTGGAGCGAGACAACGGGCACGACGGCACCTGGATAGCCCATCCCGGTCTTGCCGATACCGTTCGCGAGATCTTTGTTGATGGTATTAAAGGTGACAATCAGCTGCATGTACTGCGCGAAGACGACAATGATATTGACCAAGCGTTATTACTTCAGCCATGTGACGGTGAGCGCACTGAAACAGGCATGCGCACCAACATTCGCGTGTCTCTGCAA
Source organism: Idiomarina sp. UBA4520 (assembly GCF_002388365.1). NCBI lineage: Bacteria > Pseudomonadati > Pseudomonadota > Gammaproteobacteria > Alteromonadales > Idiomarinaceae > Idiomarina > Idiomarina sp. UBA4520. The sequence continues at coordinate 23,342 of NZ_DGMK01000006.1, forward strand.
TACATTGCAGCCTGGTTAAACGGCAAAGGCTGCGTACCAATTTATGGTCTGATGGAAGACGCTGCCACCGCAGAAATTTCCCGCACCTCTATCTGGCAATGGATCCGTCATGGCAAAAAGCTCTCGGACGGCACGCCGGTCACCAAAGCCTTATTCACGCAACTTCTGCAGGAAGAAGCCGACGTCGTAAAAAAAGAAGTGGGTAGCGAGCGCTGGAGTAACGAGCCGTTTGAACAGGCGTTGACACTGCTTGAAAACATCACCACCGCCGACGAGCTGGTCGACTTTTTGACCCTGCCCGGCTACGAACAACTCAACTAATTTCAATTCACAACATTATTAAAGAACAACAAGGAATACGATCATGACAACCACAAACTTATCATTCGCTCAGCAAGTTAAAGAGTTACAAGAGCAGTGGGACACCGACCCACGCTGGAAAGGCGTTGAACGTCCGTACAGCGCCGAAGAAGTCGTTCGCTTACGCGGCACCGTGCAACCTGAACACACCTATGCCAAAAATGGTGCAAACAAACTCTGGCAACTGATTCACGGTAAAGCTCAGGAGAAATTCGGCAAAGACTATGTGAATGCATTGGGCGCATTAACCGGCGGTCAGGCGGTGCAACAAGTGAAAGCCGGCTTACAAGCAATCTACTTGTCAGGCTGGCAGGTTGCTGCCGACAACAACTCGGCGTGCAGCATGTACCCGGACCAGTCCCTGTACCCGGTCGACTCAGTGCCTACCGTGGTTGAGCGCATTAATAACTCGTTCGCCCGCGCTGACCAAATTCAGTGGTCAAAAGGCGTAACACCGGAAGACGACAACTATGTCGACTACTTTGCGCCAATTGTGGCTGATGCCGAAGCCGGTTTTGGCGGTGTACTTAACGCCTACGAACTGATGAAAAACATGATCAAAGCTGGTGCCGCCGGGGTTCACTTTGAAGACCAGTTAGCGTCCGTTAAAAAATGTGGCCACATGGGTGGTAAGGTACTGGTGCCAACACAAGAAGCTGTACAGAAACTTTCCGCCGCGCGTTTAGCCGCTGATGTCGCCGGTACACCAACGCTCATTGTCGCACGTACTGATGCTAACGCCGCCGACTTGCTGACTTCCGACTTTGACCCGAACGACAAGCCATTCATTACCGGTGATCGTACCGCAGAAGGCTTCTATCGCGTTAAACCGGGCATTGAACAAGCCATTTCACGCGGCTTAGCCTATGCGCCATATGCTGATTTAATCTGGTGTGAAACGGCCAAACCGGACTTAGATGAAGCCCGTCAGTTTGCCGAAGCCATTCACGCAAAATACCCAGGTAAGCTGTTAGCCTATAACTGCTCGCCGTCGTTTAACTGGAAACGAAACCTGGACGACGCCACCATTGCCAAGTTCCAGCGCGAATTGGCTGCTATGGGTTACAAATTCCAGTTCATTACCTTAGCGGGCGTGCACAATATGTGGTACCACATGTTCGAACTGGCGCACGACTATGCGCGCAACGACATGTCAGCGTACGTGAAACTGCAGCAACAGGAGTTTGAAGCCGCAGATAAAGGCTACACCTTTGTGGCCCACCAGCAGGAAGTGGGCACTGGATACTTTGACGAGCTTACCAATGTGATTCAGGGCGGCGTGTCATCAGTCACCGCACTGACCGGCTCAACTGAAGAAGAGCAGTTTAAAACCTCCGCGTAAATCGCAGCTCAGCTTCATAAGGAAACACATCCGTCAGGACCCCCTCGCGGATGTGTTTTTGTATGCGCCGCCAGTAAGCCGGATCAATCAGCTCCGGGTGTCGTTTTAGTAGCGGATCCCGGTACTTAGCTTGAGGTACGGCGAACTGCGCGAGCTGCTCAGGAAATACGTCGTCCGGCGCCATCGACACTTCCCAGTCGTTTTGTGGCAACTTGCGAAAACTCATATCGGTCAGATAGCGAACTTCATCGTAGTCGTAAAACACTACCCGTTTGTGGCGGGTCACACCGAAGTTTTTCAGCAGCATGTCGCCGGGAAAGATATTGGCCGCCATCATGTCCTTTAACGCCCAACCGTATTCATCCATCGCCGCATCAATTTCGGCGTCATTGGCGTACTCTAAATACAAATTTAGCGGCGTCATGCGGCGTTCGACGAACAACTGATGAATGACTAACGTATCGCCTTCAATAGAAATAGAATTGGCAATGCGCTGTTTAAACTCCTCCAGTAAATCTGACGAAATACGCTCCAGCGGTAAGGCCACGTCGACAAACTCCAGTGTATCCGCCATACGCCCGACCCGATCGTGCCGCTTAACCATGCGATACCGATCAATGACCGTCTGTCGGCCAAATTCCTTGGTGTTGCCTAAGCGATCATTAATAACCTTAAACACATAAGGAAAAGACGGCAACGTAAACACCGTCATAACCATACCTTTCACACCAGGGGCTGCCACTAATTGGTCGTCGGTACGGCGTAAATGATGCAGGAATTCTCTATAAAATTCCGTTTTGCCTTGTTTATGAAAGCCCACCGAGGAATAAAGCTCTGCCAGCGTTTTATGCGGCATTAAGTCCTTTAAAAAACGAACCAACGCCGACGGAGACTCAGTTTCCACCATAAAATACGAGCGGGCAAAGCCAAAAATCGTCGCCATTCTGTCAGAGCGCGTAATAAACGCATCCACATAGAGCTTTCCCTGGGAGTTAATCAACACCGGCACAATAAAAGGATAGTGGTTATTTTCCGTCACCACACGTCCGACAATGTACGCCGCTTTATTGCGGTAAAACGGCGCTTTTAAGACATCAATGCGTAAATTGTGCGCTTCAATGTCGGTCTCGGTCGCGCGCTCGAAGAACTTATCCCGCAGCTGCTCTATATCGTTTTCAAAATTCTCAAACTCACCCCCCAGGCCTATGTCGTCAAACACTCTGGTTAGCGTTTTTTCCAGACCGTCGACCACCGGAAAGTAAGAATGGCACTCGTTTTCCACCGACACCGGAATGTGGTTCGCCAGCACCGTCTCCACAAAAATATAGTCATTATGAAAATAAGCACGGTCAAACACCCGGCAAAACACCGAGTTGTAAAAGGTTTCAGCAAGCTCTGCCTGCGGGTGAAACTGCAATAACTGCTGATACCGTTGCCGCGTTGCCTGCCACAAAGCCTCATCGAGCTCTTTGCCAACACGACGCTCCACCTTTTTGGCCGTAAGCGCCACCTGATGATCATAATAATGAATGCGCTCAGCTGCCGCCGACACCACTGCCGTCCAGTCCCGCTTCAAAAAGCGCTCCCGCGCTCCCTGTGTCAGCGCCTGAAAGCGCCGGTAATGGGTATGAAAGCCATCGAGAATACTACGTGCCAGTGTTTCTGAAGTTATATTCATTTATGGGGTTTACACATACGCTTTAGAAGTCATTTGAAAAGTCCTCGTCCAGCTTACGACGTTTGCGTTGTGGCCCGTTCGCGACGCGCGCGTACTGGTCGTCAAGCACTTTGGTGAAATGCTCAAGTAACCCGAGTAACTCTAACGCGGACAATAGTGTCAGAGAATTTACAGGCTGCCCTTTTTCCATACGATAAACCGTATTGACGCCGCACCCTAAGCGTTTGGCGAACTCGGCTTGATCCATAGACAGCGATCGCTGGTGCTTTATTAGCTTACCCAACGTTGATAAAAACTCTTCAGCGATAAGCATTGAACCACCAAATATAATTGAAAAGGGTATTAATAAATTAATTATGGTGGATTAATAAAAATAATCAAATAAATTTAAGTGTTATCCGAAATAAACAGCGCTAGCGTTATACATTCACCCTACTTATAATGCCGATAGATTTCCAACACTCTATTTATTTCGGTTTTTTATGAACACCATTAAAGATATAGATCTGAACCTGCTGGTTTACCTGGATGTTTTGTTGCGCGAGAAGAACGTCACGCGGGCGGCGGCGCAGCTGAATATTACGCAACCAGCCATGAGTAACGGGTTGAAACGTCTGCGTAATCTGCTCAATGACCCTATTCTGGTACGCACCAGCGACGGCATGCAACCAACTCAGCGCGCTCTGGATATGCAGGAGTCGCTGCGCACTGTGCTGTATTCAGTAGAAGAAATGATACAGCCGGTGCGGGAGTTCGACGCGCCAACCAGTGAGCGTGTTTTTCGTATTATGGCGTCCGACTATGCTGCATCAACGCTGATGCCTCGGTTACTGGAAAAGCTCGACGAACAAGCTCCAAACGTGTCGTTAGACATAATGACGCCCAGTGACATTAGCTTTCATGACGTAGAAAACGGCAAAGTCGACTTAGCCATTAACCGTTTTGAGCAGTTACCACAGTCGTTTCACCAGAAAATTCTCTGGACCGACGAATTTTCCTGCCTGATACATAAAGATCACCCTTTGCTCAATAACTATACGCTCGATAATTACTTAAAAGCGCAGCATGTTTGGGTCAGTAAAACCGGTTTTGGTGTCGGTGTCGGGATGGATCCGCACGATGTTCAGAAGCTGGGTTGGGTCGACGATGCGCTCGATAAAATTGGCAAGCGTCGCCACATAAAAGTATTTACGCGTAATTATCACGTCGCTATGTACCTGGCACGTCAGGGGTTGATCGCCACACTGCCGACTCAAGCCGCCGAGCTTTATAAAGACGACGACCAACTGGTTATGAAAGCGCCGCCGTTCGATATTCCGGGACTGACACTGACCATGATTTGGTCGCCGCTTTTACAACACGACGCAGGACACCGCTGGTTCCGACAGGTGGTTTCTGAAACCGCTGCGGCGTCCTAAACCGCTCTTAACTTACTCCTCCCAGAAGAAGGCGTCTCGCTCGCGAGGCGCTGGTAATATCCGATCCATGGTTTTAGCGTCATAAAGCACGCCGTTAACCATCGTATGCGTCACCTTATCGGTATCGCGGATATTTTCCAGCGGATCGCCGTCAATGACGATAATATCCGCTAACTTACCCTCTTCCAGAGAGCCCAACGCGTGGTCCATGCCAAACACAGTGGCCGGGTCGATGGTTGATGTACGTAACGCTTCCAGTGGTGTCATACCGCCTTGCGCCATCATCCAAATTTCCCAGTGTTGTGCTAAACCTTCACGCTGACCATGAGCACCAGAGAGAACTTTAACCCCCAAATCCTGAAGCTCTGTCGCCACTTCGGCATTGTTAAAGTGGTTGTAATGGTTATGCGGCGCTTTTTCACGGCGCATGGCCTTGCCCACTAAAAACTCCTGCGGCACATATTTGCTGAGTTTCGGGTGTTTCCATACATCGGTTTCTGCGTACCAGTAGTTCTCACCCCAAATACCGCCGTAAGCAACACCCAGTGTTGGGGTGTAGGCCACATTGCTTTCATCCCACAACTGACGAATGTCGTCATAGATATTCGCAACCGGCAGTGAGTGCTCCACCGTTGTATGACCGTCCATAATCATGGTCAGGTTATGTTGCAATAACGAGCCGCCTTCCGGCACAACTAACATGTCCAGCTGACGACCCGCTTCGACTACCTGTTGGCGCTGATTACGACGTGGTTGGTTATAGCTTTTCACCGAGAATGCACCGACTTTCTTCAGGCGCTCTAAATGAAATTTAGCATCTTCCAGGCTGTCCACATGCGAGGTGTAACCCGGTCCGTTCGCACCGTATAAAATGGTTCCGGTGGAGAACAAGCGAGGCGCGGCAATTTTACCGGCTTTTTGTAGCTCTGAAGCCGCAAAGAACTCTGTTGTGTCGTTCGACGGATCATGAATAGAAGTTACGCCAAACGCCAGATTCGCATACTGCCCCCAGTTTTGCTCCGGGATAATTTCAGACTGCCCCTGACCACCATGAGCGTGCGCATCAAATAAGCCTGGCATCACGGTTTTGCCGCTGGTATCAATCACTTCAGCGCCACTTGGCACATTCACGTCAGCTTCCGGACCAACTGCAACAATTTTATTGTTACGTACAACCACCGTGCCCTGCTCATAGACAGTATCGCCGTCCATGGTAATGACCTGGCCACCAACAAAGGCAACCGTACTATCAGGCACCATGGCTTTTTGTTCAAAGCCAATATTCTGACCATTTTCAACTTTCAACGAGTCCGCTTCCGTAAAGTCAGCAAACGCATTCGCCACTGAGGTGTGATAAAGCTCCGGGCCTAAAGTCCAGTAAAGTTGACGACCGTCAGCGGTCCAGGAGATATTTTCACCCGCTCGTACCGACAATTGATGCACCGGCATTTGTTTGTCACCAGGGCCAACATTAATCACACTGCCACGCTCAACCAACGGCGTAACAAACACTTTGAAGCGCTCAGCGAAGGCTAATTGCTTACCATCCGGTGATACTCGGAATTCGGTCGCGAGCTCTGACTGATACAACTCACGTTGCTCGAGAGTATCCAGATTCACGACACTAAGCGTCGGCTTTGCCGCTGGTGTCATTAAATAAATGCGGTCATTACGGGCACCAAACTGAGGCTGACGACCACGCTCAGCAATTTGTTGAGGCTTGCCGTCACCGTTTACTGCCACACGATAAACACCGGTTTCTAAACCGTATTTGTCCGAAATTAAATAACCGCCACGAATTTTCCGGTACACCACGTGATTGCCGTCTGGCGAGAAAGTCGGCTCAACAAAGTTACCTTTACTGGTGTTCAGCACTTGCTCGTTACCCGAGTCTAAGTCACGAACAATTACCTGCGCCTGCTCTTGATCGTCCCAGCGCACAAACACGAGTTTCTCACCGTCACGGGAATATTCCGGGAATAGCTCAAAGTCGTCACTGTTAGTTAAACGCTGAGGCTTGCCGTCCGGCAGTGCCCGGCGGTACAAGCTTCCCAGAGCTTCGTAAATCACCTCATCGCCCGCTGGCGAAACCTGTGCCATGCGCAGCATTTTTACATCAAAGGTATCGGCTTCAACGTTTTGTTTAGCGCGCAATGCGTGTTGAATTTTCTTCTCAGTCTCGACCTTAAACGGAATAATACGCGCATTGCCGTCGTCAATATTCAGCTTTTGAATGTGCCCACCAGCCCAGAAAACCAACTGCTTGCTATCCGGGGTCCAGTCCATCGTCGGGTAAACACCGTGAATCGCCCAGGTCTCCTGCATGTCACGTTCCATCTGACCGTAAATACGCTTATGCTCACCTGTCTTCAAATCGAGTACATAAAGAACACTGTTGAAGTCCTCACGTTTAATGTACGCCAGGTAGCGACCGTCCGGCGACGGCGTTGGTCGTATCGCACCGCCAGCGCCGCTTATCAAAACTTCAATTTCCCCGGTTTCACGTTCGAAGCGTTTAATTTTATAAATGCCTTCCAATGAGTCTTTGCTGTAGTGGAAAGTCTTACCCGGCGTGTCGTCCTGTGAGAAGTAAATGTATTTACCGTCCGGTGAAAAAGCCGGTTCACCGAGATCTTTCTGATCATTCGGGCGCTCAGTGAGCTGAACGCCAGAGCCACCCGTACGGTGATACATCCAGACTTCACCTGCACCTAATGAGCGGCTTGCAGTAAAGTGTTTACGTGCTACCAGAAACTCACCATCGGGGCTCCAGGCCGGGCTGTTGAGCAAACGAAAAGTCTCTTCAGTCACCGGGCGCACGTTGCTGCCGTCGGCATCCATTAACCAGATATTGTCGCCACCGCCCTGGTCTGACGTGAACGCAATATAACGACCGTCCGGTGAATACACCGGCTGCATGTGCCAGGCAATACCACCAATAAGTTTCTCAGCTTCTCCGCCACCAAACGGCATGCGATAAATATCCCCTAGCAGGTCAAATACAATGTATTCGCCGTCAGGGCTGACATCGACGTTCATCCAGGTGCCGGAGTTCACTGAAATATCAATGGTTTTAAATTCACCGGGCGGGTTCGACACGTCCCAGCCATTATTCTGCTCTTCTGCCATGCTCAGCGGCGCAATGCTTAACAGCGACGCCACCGCCAAGGTTAATGTTGTCTTTTTCATGGTATTGCCTCTTTTAAAACGTGCTCCCTTTGTATGAACCTTTATAAAAAAAGTCCAGTTAAGCTCGTCCAAATGCGCATTCTTGTCGTTTAATGAACAGGTCAACCAATAGACAAAGTCTTTCATTACGTTATAGTTAACAGGTGCTCAACAAACGGATAAACAATGAACGAGTCACTGGATAACATTTTGCTCGAAGTGTCCCGCTCACCGGAGATTGACGGCGGTAACCTCGCGCGCGCCTCGCAATTTATTCTCGATTCAGCCTTAAAAGGTCTGGATATTACACGGGTCAGTATCTGGGAGTTGCAGCCCGACAAACAAAGCATGATTGCGACCGCTTTGATTGATACTCAGCGCCAAGACGCTGAAACTCTCGTGTTGAGAAAGTCCGAACTGCCGTCTTACTTTGCCGCACTAGAAAAAGAGCGCACTATTATTGCCAACGACGCGCGTGACAACCCTGTCACCGCAGAGTTAGCACCTAATTACTTTCCGGAGTACGGCATTTATGGGGTGCTTGATGTGCCCCTTCGCCACAAGGGTGAAATGATAGGCGTTATGTGCTGTGAGACCCGCAAAGAACACCGTAAATGGACATCTGATGAAGTCGCTTTTGTCGGTGTTCTCGCCGACATTTATGGGCGCGCAGTGAGTGCGGCAGAGCGAGAGCGGTTTGAGCAGCTATTGATTCGCCAGAACGAGCAACTTGAGAGCATGGTTGAAGAGCGCACACAGTCATTAACCAAGGCGCTCGATAACTTTAAACAAGCACAAGAGCGACTCATTGAAACTGAAAAAATGGCGGCTTTAGGCAAGCTTGTCGCCGGCGTTGCGCACGAAGTGAATACGCCGCTAGGCATTTCGGTGACGGCAGTCACACATTGTGAGCATCGTTTAAAAAAGCTGAAACAATCTTTTACCGAAGGCTCTATTTCGAAAAAGCAACTGAACCAGTTTATAGACGATACCTTTGAGGCCTATAACCTGCTAAATAATAACCTCGAGCGCGCCGCCACTCTCATACAGAACTTTAAGAAAACAGCAGTTGATCAGTCCAGTTTTGAATTGGTGGAGTGCAAGGTGAGAGACTATCTATATGCACTCACCCTAAGCCTGAAGCCAATGGTGAAAAAGAAGAAAGTTAGTATTGATATATGTTGTGACGAGTCAACGTCGTTACTGACCTACCAAGGTGCAGTGGCTCAAATCGTTACGAATTTAATCAGCAATACGGATGAGCACGCCTTCTCAGAGCCCGATGACAACCATTGTATTACCATTGCAGCGGAGCCGGCAAAAGATGGAGTACAATTTACCTTTACCGACAATGGTACGGGCATCGAGCCACAAACGTTGAAAGATATTTTCGAGCCGTTTTTCACAACGTCTCGACACAGCGGTGGCTCAGGACTTGGACTCTCTATTGTTTATAACCTGGTGACACAGAAACTTAAGGGCGAAATTGACGTCCAATCGACACCGGGGGAAGGCACGGTGTTTTCCTTTTATTTACCCAATTTACAGAAGTAGGATGTTGTATGCTTAAAGCCTTACAAAGCTTTTTTAATGTTGCTCCAGCGGCGGAGCAGACGAAGCAGTATCATGCAGAAGGTCTCAGCGACGAGGCGTTTTTATCACTCATACTCATGACTGAAATTAGCCTAGCCGATGGGGTCTTGTCGAATGAAGAGCGTGAGTATCTGTTAGCGGACTTGAAAAACGAATATCAACTTGAAGGGAGTGCTGCGCAAAGCGCTGTTGATAAAGCCGTAGAAGCAGTAAAAGAAGCCGCTTCTCTGCACGATTTTACAGCACCTCTTAAAGCCCTCGAATACAGCGAAAAAGTCCAATTATTGGAAAGTTTGTGGGCTGTTGCCTACACTGATAATGAACTTGATCCGCACGAAGAAGCAATGCTTCGCAAACTTGCCGACTTGTTGTACATAAGCCACGCGGACTACATAAAGGCGAAACTTTCTGTAACAGGACACTGAATGAAAAAACTTTCCACACTCACCCTAACGGCCTTTTTAAGCCTGAGCTCTTCAGCGTTCAGTAACGCTGAAGACATTGGTTTAGCCACCGGCTACCCGCCGTATCAGTTTTCTGAGAACGGCGACATAGTGGGGTTTGATGTGGATGTCACCAAAGCGGTGTTCAATTATTTGGATAAAGAGTACACGCTGCACCAATACGACTGGGACAATGTGGTCAGTTTACTGCGATTCGGCGAGCTCGACATGGCAATGGGCATGGAGCAAACCACCATTCGTCAACAGTATTTTGACTTTTCCAGTCCGTATTATAATCGCGTCACTACTTTGTTTGTTTTAGACAATGAAAGCAGTCCTGAATCCGTACGCGGGTTGGTTGGCAAACGTATTAGCGGTGACCGGCACTCCGTGCTGGAAGCGCATTTGCAGGACATTGGTCTGCATAAGGCCATTCGCATTAATCAGGCGTCGTCAAAAGCCGAAGCAATGAACCAGTTGGCAATGGGTGAAGTGGAAGCCGTTATAATGCCGGAAGCAGTCGGCCGTTACCTGGCAAAACAGTTGGATATCAACGTGCGTGTTTTATGGCAACCCGAGATTAAAGTGCCTGTTGGTTTTTCTGTAAAAGCCGGCAGCGACGAATTACTGAATCAATTAAATGAAGCTCTGGAAGCGTTAGAAAACAGCGGCGAACTTGATAAAATCCGCCGCCGTTGGGGCATACAGTAGCCTGAGGCCACGGTGAGGTCGCGTCAGGCTACCTTGCTTCCTGCATTTCTTTTTCCAGGCGCGAGGCTTCGTCAGCGCGTGGTTTAGTGAAGCGGGCTAACCACAAGTACAGTACTGGCGTTAGATACAAGGTAAACAGCGTGGCTAAACCTAAGCCGCCAAATACCACCCAACCAATGGAGTTACGAGCTTCTGCGCCAGCACCGGCTGACAGTATCAGCGGTAAACCACCTAAAATGGTCGACACCAGGGTCATCATAATTGGACGCAGGCGTATCAGCGCGGCTTCCTCTATAGCCTCACGAACGCTAAGTCCGCGGTCGCGCAATTGGTCGGCAAACTCCACTAATAATACGGAGTTCTTTGCCAGCAAGCCTATCAACATGACTAAGCCGATTTGCGAATAGATGTTCATTGACGTGCCAGTTAAGAACAACGCATAAATTGCTGCAGCAATACCAAAGGGCACTGTCAACATAACCACCACCGCACTGTTCACCGACTCGAATTGTGCCGCCAATACCAGCAGAACTATTAAGAATGCCAGAATGTACGTCATTGCCACTTCCTGAGAGGTATCCTCAAAGGTCGAGGCTTCGCCCAGGAACACTAAGCCCATGCCGTCTGGCAAAACATCCTGTGCAACCGCACGCAACTGCTCTACCGCTTCAGACATAGGCAACTCTTCCGGTAAGTCACCGTCAATTTCTATGGCGCGACGCTGCGCCTGACGCTCAAGCTCTGCCGACACGCCCTCTTCAACAATTTCCGAGACACTGGAAATTGGTACTAAGCCACCATCGCTTGAGGACACATACAGGTTCTGCATGTCTTGCGGTGACTGAATAATATTGTTACGAGTGCGCAGCATCAGTGGAACTTGTTGGTCACCGACGTTTAAGTCAGCGACGTCATCGCCATCAATTGCGGCGCGCAATGTCGACGATATATCACTAAGCGATACGCCTAGCTCCGCTGCCCGGCGACGGTCAATTTTCACGCGCAACTGAGGCTGCGTTGGCTGATACGACACATTTAAGTTGCCCATTTCCGGAATCTGTCGCTCAACTTCAGCGGTAAACTCACGCGCAACTTTAAAGATTTCGGCGTAGTTTTCGCCCGTGATAGCCATTTCAATACCACCGCCCTGGCCTCGCAAATTCAGGCTGTTATCACCAAAGGCTCGGCCTGGTGCGCCCGGTACCTGGCTTAATGGCTCACGTAAATTTTCAATAATCTCCTGCTGACTAATGTCCCGCTCTTCCCACGGTTTCAGGTTGGCACTGATAAAGACAATGTTCGGGTCCCACTGACCAACTACGGTATAAATGGACTCAATGTCACCGCTTTCTTTATATTCGAGCAAGATCTCTTCCAGCTGACGCGCCTGTCGGTCCATAAACTTAACACCAACACCGTCTGGTCCACGCGCAAAAACTCTTACCGCACCGCGGTCTTCATCGGGCATGAGTTCACTATCGATTTGGTCGAATAGCACCACGCCGCCGCCGGCTGCCAGTAACGACACTACGCCAATCACCCAGCTGGCATTCAGCGCCTTATGGAGTGTTCTTTGATAGAACCCTTTGAACTTGTGGCCAATACCACCGAAGATATTGGTTTTACCGGCAGATTTAGGCAAACGCGCCGTAAACGCCGGTACTAGCGACAGTGCCACGAAAGACGAAATAACGACGGCCGCGGCAAGCACTCCGCCAAACTCCCGAAATAAACGACCTGCGGTTGACGGTAAAAACGCAATGGGCACAAATACAGCAACCAGAACCGCTGTCGTCGCAACCACCGCGAAGAACACTTCTCGCGTCGCCAGGACGGCCGCGGCGCGGCTGCCGAGCCCCATATTACGGCGTCGCTGAATATTCTCCGTAACAACAATAGCGTCATCGACAATCAAACCGGTGGCCAGAACCAGTGCCAACAAGGTCAATATGTTGATCGAAAAGCCCATCAGCCATATGGCAGCAACCGCACCAAATAAGGCGACAGGTATCGACAAAGCCGGAATAATAGTCGCCCGGAATGAGCCAATGAATACCCACAATGTGCCGACCACCAGCACAATGGTTATCGCCAGAGTAGTGACAACCTCAGCAACCGACTTACGGATAAACTGCGCATCGTCATTGGTAATGGTCATTTCCATATCCGGGAAGCGATCGCGCAGGCGCTCCAGTACCTGAATGGCCCGGTCGGAAATTTCAATAGTGTTAGAGCCCGCCTGACGGATAACGCCCAAACCTACCACCGGTTTGCCGTCCAAGCGCACGAAGCTGCTGGCATCCGACGGCGCAAAATACGCTTGAGCGACATCACCCACACGAATGTCGTCCTGAATAATAATATTCTCGACTTGCTCTTCGTTGATTGCCGTCGCATCGGCACGAATAATCAGCCGCTGATCCGTCGACTTCAAACTACCTGCGGGCACATCAAAAGGCGCCTGACGTAGCGCATCGGCAACATCAGTGACCGAAATACCAAAGCTCACCAGCTTTAGTGGGTCGAGGTCCACCCGCATAACCCGTTCACGATCACCATTTAAGCGCACGTCAGCCACACCATTTATGGCCAAAAACTCAGGTGATAAGTCCGTCTCGAGTCGGCGCGTTAACTGTTCAAGCGTTAAGGTGTCGCTGCTGACTGCAATATCCAGTACCGAGCGTGCGTCATTGTCAGCCTTGCGAACGTTAATTTGTTCAACGTCATCGGGAAGCTCTCTGCGAACCTGGTTCACCGCTTCACGAACTTCCGCCGCAACCACGTCCAGGTCAACTCCCGGGTTAAATTCAATAGAGATACGGGCGCTGTTTTCTTCACTCTGCGAGTTAATATTTCTGACACCCGAAACACGCGCAGCCGCCCCTTCTAAAATACTGGTCACTTCCGCATCGACGGTTTCTGGCGCACCACCGGGCAGAGACGCACTCACACCAACGACCGGTCGGTCAACATCAGGCAGCTCACGCACTTCAACACCCATGAGTGCTGCTATCCCGGCAATGGCAATCAGAATATTGAGTACAACAATCAGTACCGGTCGGCGGATAGACACCGACGGCAAGTCGTTGGTATCGGTATGCGTATCGAGTTGCTTATCAGACATTATTCGCTAAGCTCCCCGCCGTCATCCAAAGTGGTGCGATCAAACTTAACCGGCTGCCCATCACGTAAGCTCTGCACACCCTCAACAATTAGCAAGTCGTCTCGCTGAATATTGCCTGAGACTAATACCCGACCCGCTAAACGCTGCTCAATTTGAACTTCCACGCGCTTCGCATTTTTACCTTCAACCACCCAGACAAACGGGCTATTCACGCCCCATGACAAAGCTGCTTCTGGAATTGCTGCGAACTCCTGACCAGCAAGAGAAATAGACGTGCGGAAGCTGGTTCCCGGCAGAAAATCATCATTTTCATTATTAATGCGTGCCCGGGCGCGATACATCCGTGTTTGCGGATTAATCCGAGAGTCCATTTCAACAATTTCTGCCGTTACTGGTTGCCCTGAATAACGCCACGGCTGCACTTTCAGCTCGGCACCTTCGCCCAATAGCGATACCGCCGCTTCAGGAATTTTGAAATCAATTAATAACGAAGAGCGGTCATCCAAGGTCGCAATAGCTGTTTGCTCGTCAATGCGATCCCCCACTTCCACGTCGGTAATACCTATGACACCTTCAAAGGGTGCACGAATAAAGCGGTCTTCCAGCTCAATTTTGGCATTATCTAATTCGACACGAGCTAAGTCTCTTAGCAGTACCGCATTATCAAGCTCTGACTGAGGCACTGCGCCGCGCTCATGACTTTCGCGCAAACGCTCAACAGTGCGCTGCGCATCTCTTAAGTTAATTTGCGCTTGCTCAACCGCCACTTTCTGTCGTCTTGCATCCAGCTCGACCAAAAGCTCACCTTCTTCCACCACTTGTCCCGGCTCGAAATACACCGCGACCACACGGTCGCCCACCGCCGGATAAATAGTGATAGAACGTGCTGCTTCCGCCGTTCCCACCGCTTCAACTCGGTTTTTCTCCTGCTCAAACTGCACAGGCTCAACCAGCACCAAAGCTTCACGAGATCCAAACTGTTGAGCTTGCGCTGCACTTGCGTACATAAAGGCAGACAACAAACCTAATACTGCAATCGACAAAAAATGCTTCATAAACTTCGGTTAACTCCAAAAAAACTGCAGCCCAATGGCTGCAGCTGTATCATCTCATTGTGTCAGTAATTCTGCTATTAACAGTTACTTAATAGAGAATGTACCTTGCATGATGGCTGAGTGACCCGGGAAAGTACAAAAGAACTTGTACTCGCCGTCAGCACTCATACCTTCAGTAGAAAACGTCACTGACGTTTCTTCACCACCGCCGATAACATCGGTTGCGGCAATAACGGCGTCAGACTCTGGCACATAATTACTTTCCAGACCTGCTGACATCCCCTGTTGCACGACCGACTGCATGTCGCCTGCTTCACTTAATACCCAGTTGTGTCCCATGACTTTTTTGTCCAACTTACCTGAGTGCGTCAGAGTTAAAGTCACTTCGCTACAACTGGCAGGAACTGATAGCTCCTTTTTATCAAATCTCATGTTGTCGGTGCTATCGATAGTAAGCTCACATTCGTTGGCTTGCGCTGCGTTTGCGACAAACAACAATGAACCGGCTAATAGAGACAAAATATAACGCATTACAATACTCCTTCATGTAGGATGAAACGAACTACTTCCTTATTACGTAAAATCTCGCATTGAGATTACTTTGTACGAGATATTTACACGATAATCTGACGAGACCTCTATGACGACAACGCATTTTTCATCACAGTCTGTGCTCGCACAGGGCGGAACCAATAAACACATTGAAGATGTATCTATTATTCCCCCAGTATACACATCAACCACCTATCTACGCGACAGCGATAACCAGTACCGCTCCGGCTTGGTGTATTCCAGAGCTGACAACCCGACCTACCGCCCGGCTGAAAAGCTTCTTGCAGAGCTCGAAAACGCTGTTGATGCCCGCTTATTTGCCTCTGGTATGGCAGCGGCGACAGCGGTCTTTCAAGCCTTAAAACCCGGTGACTCCATTATAGCACCTAAGGTGATGTATTGGGCGCTGCGCCAATGGCTGAAAACCTTTGGTCAGGACGCCGGATTACACATACGTTTTGTAGACACGAGTAACCTCAAAGAGTTGCAAGAGTCGGTCAATGAGAAAGCACCGACTCTTATTTGGTTAGAAACACCGGGGAACCCGCTGTGGACAGTTACCGATATAGAAGCCGTGTCGGCTATTGCAAAAAATTGCGGAGCCCTACTGGCGGTAGACTCCACCGTTGCGACACCATTACTCACCAAGCCGCTGGATTTAGGGGCAGATATTGTCATGCATTCGGCCACCAAATATCTAAACGGTCATTCTGATGTTATTTCTGGTGCGTTGGCAGCGCGGGAAAACAGTGAATTCTGGCAGCGGTTAGTGGCTATTCGCGCGCAAAGTGGTGCAGTACCCAGTCCTCAAGATGCGTCCCAGCTACTGCGCGGCATGCGTACCTTATTTTTAAGAGTGCGCGAGAGCTGTCAAAATGCGCTGTACATTGCTGAGCCGTTAGAGCAACACCTTAACGTCACCGAAGTGCTGTATCCGGGTTTAAAAAGCTTTGCCGGGCATGACGTTGCCACTAAGCAAATGCAGGGAGGCTTTGGCGGTATGTTATCTATTCGTCTGGCAGGTGGTGAGAAAGCCGCTATTGCCGTTGCTGCGCAAACTCAGCTGTGGCATCGCGCTACATCATTAGGTGGCGTAGAGAGTCTGATTGAGCACCGCGCCAGTATTGAAGGGCCGGATACCCCGGTTCCTTCAGACTTACTGCGTTTGTCGGTCGGTATTGAAAGCGCCGACGACCTGCTGAAAGACTTACAACAGGCCATCGACAGCGCACACGCTTAAATGCTGACGCGTTTGTAGAAGCGATATTCCGGCTTCCAGAAGTTGTTGTCGATGCGCTCACGCAGCGTATCGTCATCAATTTCCAGCGCCAGGCCTTCCCGCTGAGCCACTTTACCCACCGCAAACGCAATGTCTTTACTAAGTTGAGTTAAGTCATTGAACGCCGGTAATAGCGCGTCACCTTTACCGTTTGCGCTCGGAGAGGCCTCAGCCAGCGTTTTACTCGCCACACGTAGCATTTCATCGCTAACCAGACGCGCCTTAACCGACAACACACCCAGACCAATGCCCGGGAAAATGTAACTGTTGTTACACTGCGCTATCGGATACAACTGACCGTCATACTCAACCTCGCCAAAGGGGCTACCGGTCGCCACAATTGCCTTGCCTTTCGTCCATTTAAGAACATCAGCCGGATGCGCTTCCACGTGCTTAGACGGGTTGCTCAATGGGAAAATAATAGGCCGCTCGACATTTTTTGCCATCGCCTCAATCACTTGCTCGGTAAACAAGCCAGCCTGCCCGGACACACCAATGAGAATATCCGGCTCAGCACAATGCATTACATCCAGCAACGACGGATAGTCACCACTGTACGCCCAGTCGTTTAAATCGTCAGTTTTTTGCGCCAACGCCTGTTGGAAGTCGCGTAAACCATCCATGGTGTCCATGACCAAGCCGTAACGATCAACCATGAAAATTTGTTTCTTCGCCTGCTCTTCCGTTAAGCCCTCAGCAGTCATTTGAATCATGACTTGCTCAGCAATTCCACAACCCGCTGAACCGGCCCCAACGAATACCACTTTTTGCTCGCTGAGCTTTTTGCCTTTTTGGCGACACGCCGCCAATAAAGTACCGACGGTGACAGACGCCGTGCCCTGAATGTCGTCGTTAAAACAACAGACTTCGTCACGGTAGCGACGCAACAGCGGCATCGCATTAGGCTGAGCAAAGTCCTCGAACTGCAACATCACTCCTGGCCAGCGTTTAGTAACCGCTTTAATGAATTTATCGAGAAATTCGTCGTACTCTTCCTGACCAATACGCTTATGTCGGGCACCCATGTACATTGGGTCTTCCAGAAGCTTCTCATTGTTGGTGCCTACGTCCAGCATCACCGGTAGGGTATAAGCAGGGCTAATACCACCGCAAGCGGTATACAGCGACAGCTTTCCAATTGGAATGCCCATACCACCAATGCCCTGGTCACCTAAGCCCAGAATTCGCTCGCCGTCGGTGACGACAATAACCTTCACCTTCTGCTTAGTCGCGTTACGCAGAATATCGTCCAGCTGATCACGCTCTGAATACGAAATGAATAAGCCGCGTGAGCTGCGGTAAATATCCGAGAACTTCTCACAAGCATCACCCACAGTCGGGGTGTAGATGATTGGCATCATCTCTTCCAGATGATCCGTCAGTAAGCGATAGAACAAAGTTTCGTTGTTGTCCTGAATAGCACGCAGATAAATGTGCTTATTCAACGGCGTTTCAAAGCTCCGGTACTGCATATAAGCACGCTCAGCCTGCTCTTCAATGCTCTCGTAGCGAGGCGGCAACAAACCGGTCAGGTTAAACGCGGCACGCTCTTCCTTACTGAACGCACTGCCTTTGTTCAGCAACGGGGTTTCCAACAAATTCGGACCAGAATAAGGAATATAAAGCGGGCGCTGCGTCTGCGGCATAAGTACAAACTCCTGAAAGCCAAAGTAATACGAATATCATAGCAAAACGCGGCTGCGATTCACATGTTTCGCTGGGCTTGGGAGGAAGCGGCTGTTAAGGCGCATGTTTCGCTGGAGCGTTGAAGGGCTTTATGCCAGAGACGCTGCAAGTTCATCCATGAACGCTTGACGAAGGCCATCCATGGCCTTCGACACTCTGGCATAACGGCCCTCAACACTCGTAACGCTTACATGCGCCTTAACAACCGCTCATCAAGCTTCAGTTCGATCTAGTTCGTAATCCATAACCAGGCATTCCAGAGGTATATGTAACCCGCTATGAAGGCGTCGAATCATAGGCAGCGTTAAACGTCGCTTTCGATTTAAAACCTCACTGACCCGACTCCTCTGACCTAAAAATGGCACCAAGTCAGAGTCTCTTAGACCCTCCTGCTCCATTCTGAATTTAATCGCTTCCACAGGATCAGGCGCATCAATTTTATACTTAGCTTCTTCGTACGCTTCGACCAAAGTCACCAGAATATCGAGTTCATCAGCCGCTTCTGTGTTGGGTTCAGCATCCCAAAGATCATCGATACGAGCCAGTGCACGCTGATGATCCTCAGCTGTTTTTATGGGCTTTATATTCATACCCTCACCTCTAAATTGTTTCTGCATCAATTGCGTCGTATTGCTTATGCGTACCAACGAAACGAATGTAAATCATCGAGAACTCATACTTCATCGCGACAACAAGCTGGTACTTGTTACCGTGGATATTAAACACAACCCGATTATTAGCTATAAAACTCGCATGCCGGTACTGCTCTTTTATATCCTGGGGCTTTTCCCCATGACGCATATCGAGCTTCATCGAACCATGCTTTCAAAGGTTGCTCTGCATCCCTGTAGTTAGGCTTTTCCCAAAACTCGCGAAGAGTTGCCCTTGATATAATTCTCATGAACGTAGTTATCCCTAACCTAATTTCCCATTATGGGAAAAAAAGAAGTTTTGTCAATAAAATTCCCAATACGGGAAATTACATTTTATCTATTGAGAATAGCTATATTTCAGAAAGAGAAAATAAGAGAAAGATTAAAGGGGCATATGAATTAATAGACTAAGAGGCGTAGCATGATGCTATTACATTATAGGAAACACGAAATACGAGTGCTTAAGGGGTTACAGCGCCATACTCAGATGAGTCCCAGGGGCAGGCTTTGGCGGCAAAAGGCGATAAAGGAAAGAACTCGTGGCTTGAGGAGTGTCGAAGGCCATGGCCGTATAGGAATTAGCTGGATGAGTGCGCCCGGCAGTTACAAAGGCTCTTGAGGAGGTGTGCAGCGCCATGGATGGCGCTGCTCAAGCCCTACAGGGACGTACTCGCGGGCGTCCTCCGCAAGAGCCTTTCAACTTCAGCACTCATTCAGCTACAGCTTCAGGCCCCAGCGGGTGGCGGTACGTTTAACGGCATCGACGTTTTCGGTGGCTATGATGTGCAGCGGTGTGCTTTCAAACTGGGCGCTTAAGTCCAGATGTTGCTTTAACCAGGCCAGCATGGCTTCGCCGGAATGAATGGTCTTAGCACCGTTGAAATAAGCCGAAATGCTTTCGGCTATCAATGGAAAGTGCGTACAGCCCAGAAGCACCACATCAGGCTTTTCAAGCTTGCTGAAATAATGCTTAAAGGTTTCCTGCAGTATCGGCCCGTCGTAAAGCTCTTCTTCGACAATAGGCACAAACAGCGGCGTAGGCATGGCGTCTACCTGACTATAGCCCAACGCTTGTATCTGCTGCTGATAGGCACAGGAGTTTATGGTCGACCGCGTAGCAATAACCAGTACCCGGGCGCTGGTATCAATACCCTGCAGTTGCTGCAGTGCCATAACTCCCGGCTCCAGCACACCGTAAACCGGCTTATTAGAGAATTTCTGCATTTGCTCCAGCGCAGTCACACTCACGGTATTACAGGCCACCACCAGGCAATCTACATCGGCGCCGTTAAAAAACTCCACAGCTTCCAGCGCGTAGCGCGTTACCGTATTGCTGTCCTTGCTACCGTAAGGCACTCGCGCAGTGTCTCCGTAATACAGCAACTCGCTGAAACAACCGCTTTGCTGCAATGAGCGCGCTACGGTTAAGCCACCCACACCGCTGTCAAAAACTCCGACTTTCATGCCCGTCTATTCCTTTTCAATTTACTTTTCCAAATTCACGGTTTTAAGACGCAGCGCGTTAGTTATGACAAAGACGCTGGACAGCGCCATCGCACCTGCCGCCAGCATCGGCGACAGCAAAATCCCGAAAAACGGATACAGCACGCCCGCCGCGACAGGAATCAGCGCGGTATTATAAGCAAACGCCCAGAATAAATTCTGACGAATGTTGCGCATGGTCGCTTCCGATAAAGCAAAGGCCTGTTGCACCACGGTCAGATTATCTGACATCAGCACCACATCGGCGGATTCAATCGCAACATCGGTGCCCGTGCCAATAGCAAAGCCCACATCGGCAGAAGCCAATGCCGGCGCATCATTAATACCGTCACCCACAAATATCACCTGACCCCACTCTTTTTTCAGGCGCTTTACGGCATCCACTTTGCCATCAGGTTTAACGTTAGCCACCACCTCGTCAATGCCGAGTTCTTTCGCAATGCGTTTTGCAGTGGATTCGGCATCTCCTGTGACCATTGCCGTTTTCAGGCCGTCATCATGCAGGCGCTTAATCAGCTCTTTAGCGCTGGATTTAATCGGATCATCCTGAGTAAATACCGCAGCCAGCTTGCCATCCACCGCCACATAAATAGGCGTACGACCGCTTTCAGACCAGCTTTTCGCGTCATCAGGCTCACTATCCAGTGAGATACCGTTGTCCTGCATTAACTCGCTGGTACCAATGTAAAGCGTTTTACCATCGACTTTACCGGTAGCACCCAAGCCAGAAATGGCTTCAAAGCTGTCAGGCTCGCTGACTTTAATGTCCTGCTCTTTGGCGTAGTTGACCAGAGCTTCTGCGGTGGGGTGTTCTGACTTAGCTTCTATCGAGGCAGCTAATGTCAGCACCTCTTTTTCATTAAAGTCGCCAACGGTTATCCAATCAGTAATGGTTGGCTTACCTTCTGTCAGCGTGCCGGTTTTATCAAAAATAACGCCTTTCGACTGCTGCAATGCCTGCAAAGCGCTGCCCTGACGGAACAACACGCCCATTTCAGCGCCGCGACCGGTCCCCACCATAATTGACGTAGGCGTTGCCAGCCCCATAGCGCAGGGGCAGGCAATAATTAGCACTGCCACCGCATTGACCAGCGCAAAGGTCAGTGCTGACTCACTGGCCGCAAAGTACCACACCACAAAGGTCAGCAGCGCCACCAGCATGACCGCAGGCACAAACCATAATGTAATGCGGTTCACGGTATCCTGAATCGGCAATTTACTGCCCTGAGCCTGCTCAACCATCCGGATGATCTGCGCCAGTACGGTTCCTTCACCGGTTGCCGTGACCTTAAACCGCAACGTCCCTTTTTCGTTCAGGGTACCGCCGACCACTTTGTCGCCTTTCTCTTTATGCACCGGCTCGGGTTCTCCGGTTATCATGGCTTCGTTCACGTAGCTGTCGCCGGAAGACACTTCGCCATCCAGCGCAATACGCTCGCCCGGACGCACTTCAATTTCATCGCCTTCGCCCAGCTCAGCAATATCGACTTCAGTCACCTCACCGTCCCGTACGACTCGTGCAGTTTTGCTTTGCAGACTCATGAGCCGCTGAATAGCATCGGACGTATGGCTTTTCGCACGCGCTTCCATAAAGCGCCCCGCCAATATCAGCGTGACAATAACCGCAGAAGCTTCGAAGTAAACATTCACTGACTCGCTTGGTAGCCAGGACGGAAACACCGTGGCTACTACCGAGTAGCCCCAGGCTGCGGTAGCGCCCAGAGCCACCAGAGAATTCATGTCCGGCGCCCCACGGAATAGCGCAGGAATACCTAATTTATAAAAACGTGCACCGGGAACTGCCAGTACCACCGTAGTAAGCACTAACTGTATCCACCAGCTGGTCTGTAAGCCCAGTGAGTTATGCACCCACTCGGAAAATACCGGCACCATATGGTTGCCCATGGCCAGTATAAACACCGGCAGCGTCAGCAATGCAGAAAGCCATAACTGGCCTTTTAACGTGCGCATTTCTTTTGCCTGTTGCTCACGCTGTTCGCGCATTTGTTTGTCGCGATCAACCACTTCGTGGGCATCGTAGCCTGCGTCCTGCACCGCTTTAATCAAGTCATCCACGGATAGCTTGTCAGCATAGGTCACTTCGGCGCTGTCCGACGCCAGGTTCACCGACGCTTCCACACCCTCTAATCCGTTCAGCGCTTTGTCCACACGACCGGCGCACGACCCACAACTCATTCCCTGAATGCCTAAACGAACAGATTTATTCATGCTGCGCTCCCGTTGTTTGACCGCCATTGGCCTGCGAATCTTTCAGCCACAGTAGCAGCCAGAAGACAATTAATTGCGCCACTTCAACATAACGTTGTACTGCGCCCCGAATCTCAGCCAGCTCAGGCGATGTCATGAGCAGAAAGCCTAAGGCAACAATAAACGCCAACAACACGAAGGCAGCGCGGACTGGCCAGGTAGTTTTCGGTGTCAACGCCAACAGCAAGGTGCCCAACGCAAAACCAAAGTAACTGATAACGGCAATACCGTTATGTATCGCCTGCGAACTTGAGCCGTCTACCGGACAGCCGGTGTCGCAAGGCGCCAGCGCACTGCCAATATAAGCCAGCGGATAGAAAAACAATAATGACCAACCAAACTGACTAACGCCTTTTACTCGTATGTGTGGGCGTACAGTGAGCAGCAAACCCGCCGCAATCATGCCCAGCGGAATAAAACCGACCCAACCCAAAACACCTGCCGCCTGAGTGCCGGTGGCATTAATTTCGCTAATATACTGACTCACATGCGAAAAATCCGGCTTAACCCAACTGGCAACCAGCTGCAGACCAAACCAAAACAGGGTCAGAATAATGAGTTGCGGTAATATGGGTGAGCTATGCTGTGCAGGTGTGTTGTCGGCTTCGGGCATGACGCCTCCTCGGCTGTTTTTAAGTATGATACTCTTTCATCCCAGTGTAATCCAAGATGGGTGTCATTTGTGAATATTCAAGTGTTAGGTTGCAGCGGTGGTTTGAGCGGCGACAATAAAAATGGTTCCACCTGCATTCAGCTGCGTTCCGACATCGTTATTGACGCCGGCACCGGATTAAACCGGTTGAGCCTCGCGCAAATGCGGCAAGTACGTCATGTCTTTTTGACACATTCACATATGGACCACATTGCCGCACTCCCCACGTTTTTAAGCAATCAATACGATAGTGAGCACTTACCCGTTACGGTTTATGCTTTGCCGCACACCCTGGCAAAACTGCGTGACAATATTTTTAACGGTGACATATGGCCAGAGCTCAGCAGCATGACCGAAGGTGCCGGAGCCATTTTAAAATTTGAAGAAATTCAGCCCGGCCATTGCGTGGATATCGATGACATGAGCATTAAAGCCTTTGAAGTAGAGCATAGCGTACCAACCGTCGGTTACAGCGTGAAAAACAACGGCCAACACTTTGTCTTTTGTGCGGATACCATTGCCGGCAGCGTTTTAACCCAACAGCTCAACGCACTCGGAGACATTGATACGTTAATGCTGGAATGCGCCTTTCCCGATGAGCTTATGGACGTCGCACAGAAAACCAAACACATGACACCAAGCTTGCTCCAGGAAGCTTTAGCCAGTTTAAAGCAGCAACCCAAAGAGCTTTGGGTTACTCATCTAAAACCCAGTTACGAAGCACAGCTACGAGAGCTACTAACAAAAACACCACCGCATAAGAATACGGTGGTGCTTTAATTCAAGGTAGGGGAATCACTTGTTTCGCTTGAGCATAAAGCCCCCCATGAGGGGCTTCATACTCTTTGCGCTCACAAGCGACTCTCCCTACCTTTCAATGCTTGTATCAACGCTTAGAAGCTGTAAGTAACACCCAGGTGAACTTCGTTATCGATGCTGTTGAAGTTACCACGGAAGCCTGCGTCAGCTGAGAAGCGGTCGGTGAATGCATACCGTAAGCGCGCACCAACTGATGCAAAGCCGTCTAAGCCCCAGTCATAACCTGCATCAACAATTGCAGTAGTCTGCTGACTTAGCTTGGTCATCGCACCGATGCCAGCATAAGCACTGGTGTCGTCGCTGTTACCAAAGTCATAATGACTAACACCACCTTTTAAGAACGTATCGAACTGGCGGTCTGCGCCCATATCGAGAAAATACTTAGCGCCAGCGCGAAGTGAGTAGTCACCCATGTCGGTAAATTGCACTTCGCCCACCCAGTTGTCGGCAATACTCGTTGAACCTTCTACATAAAAGTCTGAGTTGTAAAAGTCGTTAAAACCACCGCTAATATAATTAACACTGTCAGCATTGCTCGCTGCTGAGAAGAATAGCGAACCACTTGCAATTAGCGCTGTTGATAATACGAACTTTTTCATGACTTACCTCCTTGGTTACAATAATTCTATTATCGCACCTAAAAGGCTTTTCAACAGGCTTCTCACTGTAAAAGTTCGGTAAAACTAAGTTAGGTATATTTTCGTCTTTTATGATGCCGGAAGCCTTTAATGGTTGGCTGGGATACCATTACACGAGATAGGTGGTGCTCCAGTGACTCTTTTAGCTCAGGGAAAATAGCCCAGTCCGAAAAATCATTAATAAAGTCGGATAACTTATCCGCCATCACTTCTATTTGCTCAAGGGGTTTCGCTATACCAAAATCCTCACCCAACTTTCTTAAATAATAAGCCGATGGAAAGGCTTTGCTTCCATACAACTTAAGCGCCATATCGTTATCTATGGTCGGATAAATAATTGTATGCGTCACATCGTAAATAGGCGTCAGTCGAATATCGTTGTTATTCGCAACATCGTAAAAAATGGAAAAGTTTTTAAGGTGAGCATCCCCATTACCAATCAGAACATTAAAAACAATGTACTGATACAACTTATTAAGCTGCTTTGTGCTCTGCGTAAATAATTTAACCACTTTCATAACTTGCTCATAACTTGAGCGATATTTGTCAGTCGAGTCTCTTTTGGTGAGTACACAAAAATCCTCAACTGCGTATTTTTTATCACCATTAATATCGAAGCGTCTCATGACAAAGTTCTGCCTATCATCAGACAACCAAAAGTCAGGTGTCTCTAAGTCACAAAACTTAGCCGCAGACATACAGATAAACTCATTGGCGGTGAGTTTAGGAAATTCTTCATCGGAGGTTTTAATGATCAAATCCGGATAAACTAACGTCGCTTTTTCTGAGGGAACAACAACTTTTGGTTGAACTCCAGATATCGCTGTTTGCAAATAGTAACGCTCAAGAAGCTGCGGAAATAACAACTCTTTTGAATTATCCCAAGACAAAATATCTTGCAGAGACGTTTTCTCCAGAGGTCTTTGCGGCAACTCATTATTCCGATAATTAATAGCGCCAATTCCGTTATCCCCCTGCAGCGCTAACAGATACATGTCGTTTACAATCGCATAGCGCCTTAATCGCTCCTCAATATATCGACGCACAAAACCTTCCGGCAAGTTCATCGTAAAAATTGGTGGTAACTTTCCTGACGAATACGGATCCAGCCGGTTGGGCATAGAAAGAGACACCGGACAGGCGTTTTTTTCGTAGCTAAAGCTATACTGAGCACCATGAACCAGCCGCCCCGCCAGTTGGTCGTTCAGGTATATCTCGAGTTCTCTTATACGCGATGGATACTGAGCTAATTCATCAGCCATTTTATTCAGTCCTCCATCGGGAATAAGTCATCAAGCTCTTCAAACGTCGGCATTTTTGTTTTCGTAATGGCCAGCGAATAGCCAAAGAGCATTAGGTACCTTTCAAACGTCGCAATCGAGCCCAGGTAAACACCTCTCTCAATTGCTGAAATAGTTTGACGATTACTTTTAATCTTCTCCGCAGCTTCCGTTTGTGACATTTTTTGAGCCTTACGCTCTTGCTGAAGCTGCTTACCAATTTCTTTTCGTGGAGTCATAACAAATAGTTTTTGACAAATATATTTGTCATAATAGTAAAAAACACAGAAATGACAAGAATAACTGTCAAAATAACTTATTCGCTAGTAATGAAGAACTGTCGGGGGAGCTCAAAAGGCAGTTGAGGCGCTAGCAAGCGTTACGAGTCTTAAGGCACGTTATGCCAGAGTGTCGAAGGTATCAGCTATTGACGTAACGCTGTCGCAGGAAAATCTGGAGAAAGTGTGCAGCGCCATGGATGGCGCTGCTCAAGCCCTACAGGGATGTACTTGCGGGCGTCTTTCGGAAGGTTCCCTGCGACAGCCAGTCAATAGCTATTCCCACTCTATCGTTGCAGGAGGCTTACCAGAGATGTCGTAAGTCACACGGGAGATGCCGTTAACTTCATTAATAATGCGGTTAGAGACTTTCTCCAATAACTCGTAAGGCAGGTGTGCCCAACGTGCCGTCATGAAGTCGATGGTCTCAACGGCACGAATGGCAATAACCCAGTCGTACTTACGCTGGTCGCCCATGACGCCAACTGAACGCACCGGCAGGAATACCGCAAATGCCTGGCTGACTTTGTGATACCAGTCTGCGTTGTGCAGCTCTTCAATGAAGATAGCGTCAGCACGACGCAGCAGGTCACAGTACTCTTTCTTAATTTCGCCCAATACACGAACGCCTAAGCCTGGTCCAGGGAACGGATGGCGATACAGCATGTTGTATGGCAGGCCAAGTTCCAGACCTATTTTGCGCACCTCGTCTTTAAACAATTCACGCAATGGCTCAACCAGCTTCAAGCGCATGTCGTCAGGCAGGCCGCCCACATTATGGTGTGACTTAATCACGTGCGCCTTACCGGTTTTCGAGCCCGCAGACTCAATGACATCAGGGTAAATAGTTCCCTGTGCTAACCAATCCACTTCAGTCAGCTTACCGGCTTCTTCATCAAAAATTTCAATGAAGGTATTACCGATAATTTTACGCTTCTTCTCCGGATCGTTTTCACCCGCCAACGCATCCAAAAAGCGATCTTCAGCGGCAATAGGCATAATGTTTAGGCCGTAATGGTCACCAAACATCTCCATCACTTGCTCTGCTTCATTTAAGCGCAGCAGGCCGTTGTCTACGAAAATACAAGTCAGTTGGTCGCCAATGGCACGGTGCAGAAGCATTGCCGTAACCGACGAATCAACACCGCCGGACAAGCCAAGAATGACTTTATCAGTACCGACTTGTTCACGAATACGCTCTACCGCGTCATCAATAATCTTCGCCGGTGTCCATTGCTTTTCACAACCGCAAATACCGCTGACAAAGTGCTCCAACATACGCTC
Source organism: Idiomarina sp. UBA4520 (assembly GCF_002388365.1). NCBI lineage: Bacteria > Pseudomonadati > Pseudomonadota > Gammaproteobacteria > Alteromonadales > Idiomarinaceae > Idiomarina > Idiomarina sp. UBA4520. Next base: position 51,126 of record NZ_DGMK01000006.1, read on the forward strand.
GCCCTGGCGGGTATGTGTTACTTCCGGGTGAAACTGAACCCCGTAAAATTGACGCTCTTCGTCCGCCATTGCTGCATAAGGGCAGTAAGACGTTTTCGCTACGGTATGGAAGCCTTCAGGAATAGCTTCAACCTTGTCACCATGACTCATCCAAACGTCCAGTAAAGGCGCGCCCGACTCAGACACGGCATCTTCAATGGCTTCGAACAACGGACTCTTATCCACCAACTCAATTTGCGCGTAACCAAACTCACGCTCTAACGAGCATTGAACTGAGCCGCCCAATTGATGCGCCATGGTTTGCATGCCGTAGCAAATACCAAACACAGGCACGCCGGCTTCGAATACATAGTCTGGCGCACGCGGCGAGCCTTCTTCCGCGACGCTTTCCGGACCACCAGAAAGAATAATGCCCTTCGGATTAAAATCCCGAATATCGGCTTCGTCAACGTCCCACGCCCACAGCTCACAGTAAACGCCTATTTCACGAATACGGCGGGCTATCAGCTGTGTGTACTGCGAGCCAAAGTCTAAAATCAATATTCGGTGATCATGGATATCTCTAGTCATTCGTCATCCTGTTAAGAGCTGCGGTAGTTCGGTGCTTCTTTCGTAATATGCACATCGTGTACGTGTGATTCGCCCATGCCGGCAGCCGTCACTTTTACAAACTGCGGCTTGGTGCGCATGTCTTCAATAGTCGGGCAACCAGTTAAGCCCATTGCCGAGCGCAGACCGCCCATTTGCTGATGGATAATGGCTGAAATTGGGCCTTTGTAAGCAATGCGCCCTTCAATACCTTCCGGTACCAACTTGTCGGCTTCATTACTTTTCTGGAAGTAGCGGTCAGACGAGCCGTTGCTTTGGTTCATGGCGCCTAAGCTGCCCATGCCACGGTACGATTTATAGTAGCGTCCCTGGTAAAGCTCGACTTCACCGGGTGACTCTTCAGTACCGGCTAGCATGCTGCCAACCATAACGCAGTGCGCACCGGCTGCCAGAGCTTTAGCAATGTCACCTGAGAAACGAATGCCACCATCGGCAATAATAGGAACGCCTGAACCTTTAAGCGCATCGACGGCATCGCTAATGGCACTGATTTGCGGCACACCACAACCGGTAACAATACGCGTTGTACAAATAGAGCCTGGACCAATACCTACTTTCACGGCATCGACGCCGGCTTCAACTAACGCCTTAGCGCCCGCCGCAGTAGCAACGTTGCCGGCAATAATTTGTAAATCGGGGTAGTCTTTACGCGTTTGTTTAACGCGGTCTAACACACCTTGTGAATGACCGTGCGAAGTATCAATAAGCAGTACATCAACGCCCGCTTCAACCAGCAGTTTAATGCGCTCTTCCGTACCAGCACCCACGCCAACCGCAGCACCAACACGCAAAGAACCTTTTTCATCTTTACAGGCGTTCGGTTTGTTTTCCGCTTTTTCAAAGTCTTTCAGGGTTATCATGCCCTTCAGTTTGAAAGCGTCATCCACAACTAAAATCTTTTCAATACGGTGTTTGTGCATAAGCTGCAAGATTTCATCGCTTTGTGCTGTTTCATGCACACTCACCAGGCGATCTTTGCCGGTCATGACATGGCGAATCTCTTTCGCATCATCGTCTTCAAAACGGGTATCACGGCCGGTCACAATGCCGACTAAGTCACCATTTTTTTCAACCACAGGAAAGCCCTGAAAGCCGTGCTCGGCAGTCAGTTGTTTAATTTCACCAATGGTTGTTGTGGGTTGGACAGTAACAGGGTCTGTAACCATGCCACTTTCGTATTTTTTGACTTTACGGACGTGTGCAGCCTGCTGCTCTGGCGTCATGTTTTTGTGGATAAAACCAATACCACCTTCTTGCGCCAGCGCAATTGCCAATGCTGATTCGGTAACCGTATCCATGGCGGCCGAAACCATCGGAATATTCATTGAAATTCCACGCGTTAATTGCGTGCGTAAATCAGCGGTATGGGGGAGAACTTCGGAATGACCAGGAACGAGCAGAACGTCGTCAAAGGTCAAGGCTTCTTGGGCAATTCGCAGCATGTGCAACACTCCGTGACTGGATTCATGTTGCGGGTGGATTTTACCCGTTTTGCCCGGCTGACGCAAGCGGAAATAATGAATGCTGGGATGTATATTATGGAGCTGCCCGGACGCCGTAAACCCTCCCTGGGGGCTTATGTAACGCCATCCATGGCGTTACATACCGGTCTACTCCATAATATACATCTTTATCGCATTCATTAATTTTCCTGCGTTACGGTATCCAACAAACGCCGCCTTTTAGTTGAGGCATCGGCTCAGGTATATGTTCACAAGTTGAATAGCCGGTCTTAGCGTCCTCTTTAGCCTTTTCATTGTACTTATAAATAGCGTCTAGCAGGGCTTGTTCATTAGTAATGGTTTCGCTGCTGTATACCACATAACCCTCAGGGCCACCGCAGGCTTTCTTACCAACGGGCAATACTTTGCAGCTTTCTACCGTTTGAGCTTTCGGCGTACCAATAAGCGCTTTTATGTCCGTCATAGTGACCGGCTCATCAACCTCAGTGCCGTTTGCTGACTGTGCGCTATTGCAACCTGTCAAAACTAATGCTGTCAATACAACCAAAAGTCGTTTCATAAGTTCACCTATAATTTCGTTCTGTTAGCTATAGATTATAGCATCAAACAATTCCTTGAAACACTTTGTAACATTTACATAACGTAGCAGTTACTCAAATTTATCAATGACACCCCTAGCACAAGTCCGCTACATTGGGTAAAACCTAACCAAAAGTAAAACTGAGGTAACACGCATGCGTTTTAAGCACTCTCTTTTAGTATTAGCCATTGCCGGTGCTTTGTCGGCTTGTGGTGGATCAAGCGACTCATCCACACCAGACAACAACACTGGCGGCGATAATACCGGCGGTGACAACACAGGCAGCACGACCACCGTTGTCACTGAAGGGGTCATTACGGGGTTTGGTAGTGTGTACGTAAACGGCCAGCGTTATGGCTCTGACAATGCAGCTATTGCCGTTGGTAACTCACCAGCTGCAGACGAAGCGCAACTGAGAGTAGGTATGGTGGTAACCGTTGCTGCTTCTGCCTCCAACAATGGCGAAGACCCGGAAGCAGAACAAATTACCTATGAAGAGAGTTTGCAGGGGCCTGTTGCGTTTATTGACCGAGAAGCTGAACAAATTGAAGTGCTGGGTCAAACCGTTATTTATGATGACTTAACAGAGTTTGAAGAAACTGACCTCGACACGTTAACCGTTGGCGACTTTGTCGAAATTAGCGGTTACGTCAATGAAAACAGCGACTTCTACGCAACCTTAGTAGAGCTTGAAGACGAAGAAACAGACATTAAGCTCAAAGGTAATGTTGCTAATTTAGATACGGACGCTACAACGTTTACTCTGGGCGATCTAACCATTAACTACTCGACCGCACAGTTTGAGGATATGAGTGTTGAAGATCTCGCAGATGGGCTGTTTGTGAAAGTCGAAGGCGAGACTTTTGATAGCGAAACCATGACCCTTACTGCGGACGAAATCGAAAACAAAGAGCAAAGTGACATTGACGAAGACACTGACGAAGTCACTATTGCCGGTATCGTTAAAAACTATGACGAAGAAGCCGGCACTTTCTCCGTGAACCAATATGACTTTGTAGTCAGCGACAGCACAGAATTTGAAGACGGCACCGCCGACACGCTAGCTAACGGTATTATTGTTAAAGTGGAAGCCGTATTAGACGGAGAGCAACTGGTTGCGGAAGAAGTCGAGTTCAAAGCTCGTGATGCGCGCAGCAAAGTCGAAGGGCAAGTGACCGACATTGACGCAGAAGCTATGACTTTTGTGCTCAACGACACGACTTTCACCGTTACATCAGAAACTCAATATGAAGATGAGTCAGATCTGGATGAACGCCGCTTCACCTTTGACAACATTGAAGTCAATGATTGGCTGAAAGTAGTTTCACGTCAGGACGACGAAGGTAATGCTATTGCGCTTAAAGTGAAACGTATTGAGGAAGATGAGCGCGACGGCGAAGTGAAAGGACGAGTCTCTGCTGTCAGTACTGAAGGCATGACAGTCGCAAACGCAAACGTAACCTTTGACGAAAACACCGAGTTCGAAGACGACGACGGCACTATTTCACTTGAAGACTTCATCGCCCTCGTTGAAAGCCTGAATGCCGTTATCGTTGAGGTGGAAGGTAACTACGTTGACGGTTCGCTACTGGCCACTGAGGTTGAGGTAGAGAATGTGAGTGGTGAAGGCGATGACGATGACAATGGCCGCCCTGACAACACAAGCAAAGCCGAATTTAAAGGCGCAGTAGAGTCAATAGAAGGTGATGCGGTTTTTGTCAACGGAAAAGAGCTTCGTTTTGCTGAAGACGCCGAACTTGAATTAAATGACGAAGAAGTCGATGTTGTGACATTTATCGAAGCCCTCGACGTGGGCACTGTCATTGAAATAGAAGGTGTCTGGGTTGAAGAAAGCTACATTCTCGTCAAAGAAGCCGAAGTTGAAAACGAAGACGACGATGGCGAAGAGTAACCGTCCTTAAACCTAGCTTGGTACGGTGGCTAATACGTCACCGTACCAAGTTACGCCCAGACCTCAAGCCCAACTCGAATCCCTATTTCTGTATCATTGAGTATGGGTTAAGAAATTGGCGGTTCCATAATAAACGTCTATCCACCTCGTTCAGCGTCGCTTCATCACACACTGCTTCCCAGTTATCGTTAATCGTCTGAATTTGATGATCGAATATCTCTTTCGCTTCATCCTGTGACAAGAGGAAATTATGAGCCGCTTCTAAACAGGTTTTTAGTTGACTCAGTTTATTATTGCCGGAAATCATCATTGCCTGAGAAGCCTCGTTCCCTGTGCGCCCCTGAGGACAAATATCGTAAGCAGGAGTTAAAGATAGTGTTTTGCCATCCCAAAAGGCTGCATGGTTTCTGGCATGATCATCTGTATTACCGGACAAAATATTAAACGTTAATCGACAAAACAGCTCGCGCAGAGTCTTTTGGGGTTCAGTAAAGCGCGCCCGAATAATTTCCGCCAAAGTCTCATAACTTGCATAGCGCGCCATCATGTCATCAAGTTCAAATAAAGTCAGAGCCGATACAATCGACTTACGCGCCCATCCGCTCCCTTTAGCAACCCGGTCAAAGCGCTCAACTAACAATACGTCCTTATGTGCAGCTCGAGCTATCTTAACGGAAGCAACATCGAGCCCCACAAGGCTTGCTAGTCGCATGGCAACGTACTCAGCTTTTACAACACTATAAATGTCATTGCTCGCTGAAAACTTCGCTATATACTTCTTCCCCCGCTCTTCAATCAAGGCTTTGGGGCGAGCACCACCTATCGAGCTACCGTGAAATAATGCCTGGTCTAACTCAGGCGTCAGCAGAATGCCTTTTTCAACCCGTTCAGCAGATTCAACCAATTCTTCCATAGTGACATTCGTAGAAACTCGCGGTGCATAGTCAGTCGCTGACAATTGAAAGTCTAAAGCGCCTATACGGTCAGAGCCCGACTCTAACAAATAGGTGAGTTCATCAAGCTGCCCCGTGTCGATATCGTTCCCTTTATGGCCTAACCGACGGTTTATAATAACCCGACGACCCCACGCATCCGGCGCACTATCTCTTATACACCCTGGAACACTAAGGCCTTCCATCAACGGTAAAACACCAGGTTCTAGCGGTAATTCTGGTTCGTAAATTGGAATGGCATCTTTTACGCGCTCAAGGTAACTCTTACCATAGTTGAAATATAACTTCTCGCCGTCGGGCTCCAAACGCCCAGCAACAGTCGGCTTGGTTTCATCAGGCAGCCAAATCCAAACATACGCTTCCTGGTATTCGTGCTTAGAAATCATCCTTGACTACCTTTTTTGTTTTTCTGGCGCTTTTAGGCAGCAGAGACAGTTTTTCATTAACCTGCTCAAGCTGCATCGCCAATCGACTTGGTTCTGTCTCGAATAAGCTCACACCAACAATTTTGGCCACCTCAAACGTTGCACCAATTTCACACTTAGGGTCAGCTTTTTCTATGCGAACCAGCATGCTCCGGGAAATGCCCGCTCGGTCGGCCACTTCTTGAGCACTCATCTTATTCTCAAGCCTTGCAGCACGTATTAACCCTGCAAGTAACGATAAAGCTTCTTGAGTGTATTTAGAATAAGTTCTCACAACAGACTTTGGCATAATGCTCCATATATGAATCACAAAAGTGGCTTATATATAGCACAAATTGGAAGATCATCAAGGATCGTTTTATATATAAATCATAAAGGTTTTTTATGGTTTATATAGAGAACATTATTAGCAGTTTCTATTGGGAGGGAGGGACTATTTGAAGGTTACTTTTTCCTGAAAAATCTCGCCTGAGCCAAATAGGCTATAAGTAAAAGCCCCCGCGTCAGACTGCGTTCTATACATTAAATGCACTTTGCATCAGCAGCTGCTCTGCGCGGCTTATTCCCAAACGTTTAGCTACAGCCTCCCAACTTCTTACAGCGCTAAGCACGTCATCATAAATTTGTGTCGCTTCGTCCTTAGACAGGCGAAAAAAATCAATAACTTCAAAAGCTAAATTATAATCTAAAGCATTGGCAGTATCGGTAATATTGAGGTGTAATCCCCTCTTACCAAGAATCGGGTTTAAATCATAAGCGGGCGACAGCCGCCAACCTTTTGAGGTCAATAAGAACCCATGGTTACGCAAATGATCGTCGGTATTCGACACCGCAATATTGAAAATAATTCGCCGCCATAACTGTGCAAGATCAGCTTCAGTGTTAGCACCTTGGTTTGTTTGCGTATTTCGGTGATTCCGAA
>NZ_DGMK01000015.1:0-49449 GCF_002388365.1 Idiomarina sp. UBA4520
TAGGACACCGCCAGACTTCAAATAAATAACCCCGGTGCAAGTGCATCGGGGTTTTTTTGTATTTAAATTTCAAGCTACGACCAAAGTCCAATTCCCTCATTTAACAAACCCTCCTACATTTGTTAGCGACCCAATAACAATACTAATTTGAACAACTGGAGGGGACGTTTATGGCATTTGAAAGTGAAGATCATGCCAAAGCGTACTGGAAAGAAAACCTAGGCTTAATGTTAAAGCTATTAGTGGTCTGGTTTATCGTTTCTTACGGCTTTGGAATCATACTGGTGGATGTACTTAACGAGATAACCTTTTTCGGCTTTAAGCTTGGATTCTGGTTCGCTCAGCAAGGCTCCATTCTTACCTTCATCGTGCTTATCTTCATTTATGTAAGAGGCATGGCCAAACTCGATAACAAATACGCAGTTCACGAGGACTAGTGCGCTATGGATATTCAAACGCTAACATTTATTATTGTCGGCCTGACCTTCGCGTTATATATCGGTATCGCAATTTGGTCTCGTGCCGGATCGACAAACGACTTTTACGTTGCAAGCGGTGGTGTACACCCTGTTGCTAACGGCATGGCAACAGCCGCTGACTGGATGTCAGCAGCATCTTTCATATCAATGGCTGGTATTGTCGCCTTCGCAGGTTACGATGGCTCAGTCTATTTAATGGGTTGGACAGGCGGTTATGTACTGCTTGCAATGTGTCTTGCTCCATACCTACGTAAATTCGGTAAGTTCACTGTCCCGGATTTTATTGGTGATCGTTACTACTCACAAACTGCACGTACTATTGCGGTATTGTGCGCTATTCTTATCTGCTTCACTTATATCGCAGGTCAGATGCGTGGCGTTGGAGTCGTATTTTCACGCTTCCTGGAAGTTGATATCGCGACTGGCGTTATTATTGGTGCGATCATTGTGTTCTTTTACACCGTTTTAGGTGGAATGAAAGGTATTACCTATACACAGGTTGCTCAATACGTTGTATTGATGTTCGCTTATGTTGTACCGGCGGTATTTATTTCACTATTAATGACCGACCATTTCTTACCTCAAACAGGTTTCGGAGGAACAATAGCCGGAGGTGTTCCCGGAGAAGGGCAATATCTTCTGGAAAGGCTAGACGGTCTCTCCCAAGAGCTGGGTTTTGCTGCATATACAGAAGGTGTACGCAGTAAAATAGACGTATTCTTTATTACAGCAGCATTAATGGTTGGTACCGCAGGCTTGCCACACGTGATCGTTCGTTTCTTCACAGTACCAAAGGTACGCGATGCACGTCGTTCAGCATTTTGGGCTCTGACTTTCATCTCAATTGTTTACCTAACAGCTCCTGCTATCGCATCTTTTGCGAAAGTGAATATCTTCAACACAGTCAACGGACCTGACTTACAAGGTGTTGAGTATGAAAACGCACCAAGCTGGGTTAAGAATTGGGAAAAAACCGGTCTAATTACCTGGGAAGACAAAAATGAAGATGGCAAGATGTTCTACTCGGGCGATGAACGCAACGAGATGACTATCGACCGTGACATTATGGTTTTGGCTAACCCGGAAATTGCAGACTTACCGGCATGGGTTGTGGCGCTCGTAGCCGCTGGTGGTGTGGCTGCAGCTCTATCGACCTCCGCAGGCTTATTGTTGGTAATATCGACATCGGTTTCGCATGACTTATTGAAGCGAAATTTGATGCCAAACATTACCGATAAGAAAGAGCTCCTCTATGCGAGGGTTGCGGCTGCAACAGCTATTATTATCTCTGTTTACTTTGGTATTTACCCGCCCGGCTTCGTGGCGCAGGTGGTCGCCTTTGCGTTCGGCTTAGCCGCAGCAAGCTTCTTCCCTGCGATAATTCTGGGTATCTTCCATAAGCGCATGAACCGTCAAGGTGCTGTCGCAGGTATGGTTGTGGGTATTCTATTCACCTTCTGCTACATTGTATTCTTTAAGTTTGTATCGCCAGAACTGAACACGCCTGAATACTGGCTGTTTGGTATCTCGCCAGAAGGCATAGGTACTCTGGGTATGATTATCAACTTTGTAGTTGCAACAATCGTACACAAAGCAACAGGTGACGCTCCTGAAGACATTCAGGAATTGGTTGAGTCAATACGGTATCCGAAAGGATCCGGTGAAGCTCAGTCACACTAAGTGCTTTTAACTAAGATTAAGCCCAGCCTCAGTGCTGGGCTTTTTTAACTGTAAGTAAGGACGAAAACCATTATGGAAGCGTCTGAATTTTTAAAGCAATGCCCACCATTTGATGAGTTAAAAGGCGAGCACCTGAGTTGGGTTATTTCGCAGTTGCAGTCGGTTTATTTGAACGAAGAGAACTGCAATGACGTTATGACCTCAATGAGACCTGCATTATTTATAGTGCGGTCGGGAATTTTTGATCTGCGTGATGCCGACGGTGAACTTATCGAGCGTCTGGAAAGTGGGGACTTATTTGGTTACCCATCGTTGTTAACTGGTCGAGAAATTACTAACCGTCTAAAGACATTAAAAGACGGAATAGTTTACGTATTACCAGAGCACGCGTTCGATCGTCTTCGAAAAACCTCAAAATCATTTGAGCAGTATTTTATCAAAGCCCACGGGCAACGTTTATTAACTGAACGAAAAGCGAACACCACCACTGACTCAGACTGGAATCAGCAAACGGTGCGTTCTATTGTTTCCAAAGCGCCGATTAGCTTAAATAGTGAAACTCCCGTTCAGGATGCCGCTAAACTCATGTCGCAAAGCGGAATTTCGTCCGTCCTAGTTGTAGACGATAATCAATTGGTTGGAATTTTAACCGACAGGGATTTACGAAACCGTGTTATTGCAGAGGGGCTGCCTTTAGACATAAGAGTTTCAGCGGTGATGACTCAATTGCCTGAGTCTGTAAACGAAAACCGCTCCTTAATGGATGCACTGACGGTTATGACGTCGAGTAATATCCACCATCTACCGGTGGTAAATGACAATAATCAGCCAGTTGGAATGATAACCGCAACTGACTTAATACGTCAGCAGCGTAGTGATCCTGTGTTCCTTATAAGCGCTATTCGCAAGGCGACGAGCAAAAAGCAGTTAATAGAGGAAGCTGCGAAGTTACCCGATTACCTGCAAACTTTTGCCAGCCGAGTAAAACAAACCTCGGTATTAGGTCGGCTGATGGCTTCAGTGACAGACGGCATGACGCGTCAATTAATTAAGCTTTATGAGCAAGATCACGGCGCCGCACCTGCGGCATACAGCTGGCTGGCATTCGGATCTCAGGGAAGGGAAGACCAAACTTTAAGTTCCGATCAGGACAACGGGCTACTGCTGAGTAACGGTCTCTCAAAATCGCAAAAAGAGTGGTTTGCCGGTCTGGGCGAATATGTGTGTGAAGGCTTGTGTGAGTGCGGTATTCCTTTATGTCCAGGCAATATTATGGCATCGAACCCCGAGTGCCGAGGTACTATCGATGAGTGGAAGGAAAAGTTTAACGGCTGGATAACGAGCCCAACTCCCAAAGCGCTCATGTACTGTCAGATATTCTTCGATAGCCGACCCGTTATGGGTGAAGGTCGCTTTTATCAAACTTACAGAGAAGAAATAGCTAAGTTAGCGAATAATGATATGTTCTTAGGAAACCTGGCTATTTTAGTGAATAAGATACAAGTGCCCTTAGGTCTGTTTAACCGACTACGGACCTCAGATGCGGATGGTGAAGACACCATTGATATAAAACGCTATGGAATCGCGTTAATTAACGATATTGCGAGAATTTATTCATTAAAAGAAGGACTGATAGTTCCAGGTACTGTAGCGCGTTTAAAAGCCTTGCAAAAAAGTCGTCTGCTAAATTCAAAAGACAATCAGTCATTGCTCGAAGCATGGGAGTTTTTGACCCAGCTACGACTCAATCATCAACTGAAAGTGTGGGGAACCGACAAGCCTAAAAACGCGATTGATCCTGATGAGCTGAGCACGCTTTCAAGACGACAACTGAAAAGCGCTTTTCGTATTATAAAAGAAGCACAGCAAGGCGTTGGATTAAAGTTCAGTAGGCAGGGCTATTAATGGCCAGTTGGTTACAACAACTCGTGAATTGGTATGACCGTCGGCAACAATTGAAGCAGCCTTGGCAGCAGCTTACGTATGTTGCTTTGGACATTGAAAGTACTGGCTTGAGTCCGACTAAGCATGACATATTGTCAATTGCATGGGTGAGCATTCAGCCACCGGCAATACAACTTGGTAATGCTCAGTATCATGTATTTGCTCATGGTCAAGAAATTGACTTAGGGCAGAGCCCAACCATTCATGGCCTGACAAAAGACGACTTTATTCACAGTTCAGACCCGAAACAGACCTTTGCAATGTTGAGCCGTGCGCTAAACGATGCAGTGATGGTGTGTCACCACAAGGGCATGGACTGGGGGTTCTTAAAGCAAGTTGAAAAAGTGTACGGAATTCCTATGAAGCCGCTCACTGTATTTGACACTTTGGCATTCGAGAAAAAACAGTTAGAAAAAACGGAAGGGGCTGTGCGAAAAGATTCACTTACCTTGTCAGCCTGCCGTAAGCGATACGGGTTACCTGATTATCATTCACATCATGCACTCACCGATGCAATTGCATGTGGGGAGTTGTTTTTGGCGCAGGGATATTCTGTTAATGAAACTGAATTAACTGCAAAACATCTGTTACTTAAAAAGTAACTAATGTTGAATCCATTAATATATCTGAGTGCTTAATAAGCATTCTGGTTGTTTAATAATCGAACAAACTCGCGCTCTCTATAAAACCCTTCCCAACCCCTTGAAAAGATTTCCAGCGAGAGTTAAAAGGTTAACCCCCTGTTAAGGGATCAGGTTGCTTTTCGCCAATCAAGCAACGTTAAAAAATAAATGTTCCAGGGAGTAATCTCATGAATAACAAACTGTTTCGTCGCAGCATGACTGCGCTTGCAGTTGCGTCTACGTTATCGTTTCCTGCGGTAGCTCAAGACAATGCAGCTGATAATAATATTGAAAAAATTGAAGTGACAGGTTCTCGTCTAAGCCGCACTAACATGGAAACGCCAGTTCCAGTTACGGTTATTGGTCGCGATGATATTGTTCAAACGGGCGCAATCAACGTTGCACAGGTTTTGAATATGTCGCCAGTAGCAATCGCTGGCTCAGATCAGTCTAACTCCGCATTTAGTACAACAACCGTTGGCTTGAACACAACTGAACTGCGTAACATGGGTGCGGCGCGCACTCTAGTTCTTGTGAATGGCCAACGTTTTGTCTCGGGTGTTGATCCTTCAACTGGTTATGCAGTTGATTTAAACGCGATTCCAACAGCGATGATAGAGCGTATTGAAATCCTGAAAAGTGCGTCTTCGGCAGTTTATGGTTCTGATGCCGTTGCTGGTGTTGTGAACATTATTACCCGTAAAGATTTCGAAGGTGTTGAGGTTAACGCTCAAGCCGGTATTTCAGGTGAGCATGATCGCCAAACTCAGAACATCAACTTCACAACGGGTAAGGATTGGAACGGTGGTAACGCTTGGTTCTCATTCGGTATTGACAACGACGAAGGCTTGAAGTCTACGGATCGTGAATTCTCAGCGGTAGACCGTGCAATCCTCTTGGATGAAAACGGAAGTGAATATGTTGGCGAAGTGCTTTCTTCATATCCTCCTCAAGGCCGCATCACAACAGCAAATAATAGTTACAACGGTGACGGAACTGAGTATTCAGGCGGTTTTAATCGCGCAAGCGCTCGACAGCTAGTAACTCCACTAGAACGCCGTTATGTTGCTGCTGAAATTCGTCAGAGTCTGGCAAGTGACTTTAGTGTGTTCGGCTCTGTGCATTGGAACTCTGCAGAAACTCAAGGTTCTACAATTGAGCCAACACCATTTAATATTGGCGAAGACCTTTGGATGAACCATCGTGTCGAACAGCCTATTGATGGAATGAGCGTATACTCTCCGCTAGTACCTGAGTTATTGCGTCAGAACTTATTAGCTGAAGGTATTGATAACCTAAATGAAACTACGTTTGTGCGCCGTATGAGCGAGTTCGGAACGCGTTCTACAGACGTTACGCGCGACACACTACGTATTGCTTCTGGCTTCACTTACGACATTAACTACAACTGGACTTGGGACACATACATGACCTGGGGTCGTACTAACCAAGAGCAGTTAAATGGTGGTCAAATCAATACTGACCGCGCACGTTTGGCTCTGGATGTAGTGGAAGACGCAAATGGGAACTTAGTTTGTGCCGATCCTATTGCTCGTATGCAAGGCTGTGCGCCTCTGAACTTGTTTGGAGAAAACAGTGTTTCAGCAGCTGCAGTTGATTATATTTCAACTCCAGCAAAAGCAACAGGTACCGCAGAGCAATTCGTTGTGCAGAGTGTTGTTTCAGGTGATCTGCCAATTGAATTAGCTGGCGGCTTTGTAGGTTTAGCGGGTGGTCTTGAGTACCGTGAAGAAAAAGGTACTTATAGTCCAGGCGATTTAGCTCAAACTGGCGCTTCTAGCACAAACCGCTCTGAGCCAACTGATGGCCGTTTCGATACTAAAGATATTTTCTTTGAAACACGTCTTCCAGTATTAATGGATCTGTCTGTAGATTTGGCTGCGCGCTACTCTGATCACTCAGCTTCTGGTTCTGCGACGACCTGGAACCTTGGTACTGAATATGAGCCAATCGATGGCGTTAAATTACGTGCATCAGCGGCAACTGCTATCCGTACGCCTAACATTTCGGATTTATACTCTGGAGCCGGCGAAACATTTGCGGGTGTTACAGACCCGTGTGTTGACGTAACTGCAACGACAACGGGCAATATCGCAGAAAACTGTCGCTCAATTGCTTCAGTAAATAATCGTATTCAGGCAGATGGCTCGTTTACGCTTACGCAAGCTGAAGCGCAAGGTACCGGTGGTATGATCGGCGGCAACCCGAATGTACAGGAAGAGACAGCAGATACTTACAGCGTAGGTGCTATCTGGCAGATTACTGACGACCTTTCAGCAACTGTTGACTACTATGACATAAAAGTAGAAGACGCGATTGCAATTACCGGTCGCTCAACTGTCCTTCAGCGTTGCTACTCAGTTAGTCCTGAAAACTTTGATGCTAGCTGTAACGATCAAGTCTTCCGTAGCTCTGATGGTGTGCTTGTAGACGTAGATAGCAGCTCATCAAATGAAAACATCATTAGCACTTCAGGTGTTGACCTTGAGTTGAACTATCGCACTCAAGTTGCGGATGGTCAGTTTGCTGCGGATTTAATCTGGAACTACATTGACGAGTATTCAATTGAGTCAATTTACGACGGAAGCGTTGAAACTTATGAAGGTTCAATTACAACGCCAAATCATCGTGCAAACTTAAACTTGAGCTATGCTCTCAATGATCTGACATTCTCTTGGAGAATGCGTTATTGGGACAGCGCTAAAGACTCAACAAATGGCTACAACTATAACTTTACGAACTTTGCACCATTAGAAGAGTTCAACAACGTAGGCTCAGTGACTTACCACGATATTTCTGCTGGTTATGTCATGAACGATAACTACGAGTTCACTTTTGGCGTTCGTAATGCGTTTGACAAGAAGCCTCCAATGTTGCCTCAGGGGACAGTAAGTGGTGGGACAGGTATCAATACTGCTTCTGAAGCATACGATGTTACAGGTCGTTATTACTTTGCTGGTGTAACAATGCGCTTCTAAAAAGCACTTTTTTAAAAGTGATCTGTATATTAGCCCGGCTCTTTGAGTCGGGCTTTTTTGTGGTAGCATGAAAATACTGTCGTAGTAGTACTGGAGTGAACAATAATGAAAACAACAAAAAATCCATGGACTGAGTATTGGCAGCGCGGTGCGAAAGCAAGTTTCCTGGATGAAAAGTCACGCTTGCAAGCCTACCAAATGCGTAAATTTTGGTTTGAACGTTTCGACGAAGCTGAGATAAAACAACCGATAGTTGATATTGGCACTGGTAATGGCATTGTTGTGCAATGGTTGGCGGAGTTTTCAGAAGAAAAGAGTAAAAAGTTAGATGTTCGAGGCATCGACTCTGCTGATATTAACCCGCCAAATAAAGAACTTAAGCTCTCTGGTAATACGCCCTATGAAACTTTCAAGCTGCCCTCCAATAAAAAAGTGGGTATGTTCGTGTCACATTATGGTCTTGAATACGGTGACATGGCTGAGGGGTTGAAGAATTTGCATACTCAGCTAAAAAGAGGTGGAGTATTAATAGCACTGGTGCATTCTGAATCGTCAGTAATTTATAAGAAAAGCCAAGCTATTTATGACTTAATCCCTTCGGCAGTAAAGCACTTGAAGAAGTCCGTAGCGCCACTGCAAGATGCGTTACTGAAACACGGACCCAACAATTTGCCACGTTCAGCGTTGCAGGCACAACAGGCACTTAATCAATTTGCGCGAAAACATGAGCGTAACCCAGCTTTTCATGCAATGAGCTTTGTACCGGCAACAAAGCATGTGTTGCAAGCCGCTGCAAAAGGTAATGAAGTTGAATCACGTCAAGTGTATGCAGGTTACTTAAACTCGATAAACGCACATAAGGCGAGAACTCAGACTTTATTGAAAGCCGTGGAACAGCTCAGTGGCATCGAAGAGACAAAAAAAGAGTTTGAAAACGCAGGCTTTAAAAATGTTGTAATTCAGGAGGTTGAATTTCCCGAAAGCGGCGTTTTTGGTCATTGTATTGTGGCGGCAAAATAATTGTACAACTCTTCCTTGCAAAGCCGCAGTATGCGGCTTTTTAACAGCTTCAAAACACTATCAACAAAATTAACACGAAAAGTTTACAACTCTTTAACTTCCTGTTAGATTCTAAACAGCTTCTATAAAAGAAGCGAGATAATAAAAACGTTCCAGGGAGTTTTTACTCATGAAAAATATGACATTTCGTAAAAGCTTAACGGCAGCAGCAGTAGCTGCGTCTTTAGGTTTTCCTGCATTAGCAGTTGCGCAAGACGCGCAAGATGAAACGGGTGCAGAAGAACAAGTTGAGCGCATTCAAGTTACAGGTTCTCGTATCCGTCGTACGGATATGGAAGGTGCGAACCCTGTTCAAGTATTAAGCCGTGAAGACTTAGAAAAAGTAGGTATTGCTTCTGTTGGTGACATTCTTCAGAACATCCCTTCTGCTGGTTCTGCAATCAACACAACTGTTAATAATGGTGGTGATGGTTCAGTTCAGTTGGATATTCGTAACTTAGGTGCTAACCGGACGCTAGTATTGGTTAACGGACGTCGTTGGGCTCCTACGCTTGGCGGTGCTGTTGATCTAAATAACATTCCGACAACTATTATTGAACGTATTGAAGTTCTAAAAGATGGGGCCTCAGCTGTATATGGTTCTGATGCGATTTCAGCCGTTGTTAACATCATTACGCGCAAAGACTTTAACGGAATTGAGTTCAATTCTTACTACGGTCAGTATGATGAAGGTGATGGTCAAACAGAACAGCACGACTTAAGCATCGGTACTGCCGACAGCCGCGGTAGCGTATTCATTAACGCTTCTTATACTAAACAAGAACCAGTATGGGCTGGCGATAGAGAAATCTCTGCAGTTCCAACCTTTGGTGCTCCAGAGGGCTATGGTGGTTCGTCAGGTACGCCATTTGGTCGCTTGTACTATTTTGATGAAGACGGTAATGCTTTAAACCACAAAATAGTAACTGGTGATCGTGGTAATACCCAGCCTTGGGAAGGAAGTGATGCGTTTAACTTCG
This sequence comes from Idiomarina sp. UBA4520, assembly GCF_002388365.1. Classification (NCBI taxonomy): domain Bacteria; kingdom Pseudomonadati; phylum Pseudomonadota; class Gammaproteobacteria; order Alteromonadales; family Idiomarinaceae; genus Idiomarina; species Idiomarina sp. UBA4520. The sequence goes on from NZ_DGMK01000015.1 coordinate 9,765, forward strand.
CGCCGATGAACTACTTGTTAACGCCTCAGGAACGCACCAATTTCTACGGCCAAGGTACGTATAATATTGATAATAATCTTCGTGTACGTGCAGAAACTTTCTTTGGTAACAGACAATCTTCACAGTTGCTAGCTCCTACTCCTCTATTCTTAGGTCCAGGTGGCGGCGATTCAGAGACTGTTATTGAAGCAGGTAACCCATTTAACCCATTTGACTATGATCTGAGTGCTCAAAGTGAATTCGGTGACCCTGGCCATCTATTCTTACTTGGTCGCCGCATGGTTGAGGCTGGTCCTCGTATCTTTAATCAAGATGTTGATCACTATCAATTCTCAACCGGCATCGAAGGCGACTTCGAAGCTATGGGACGCTATTTCGATTGGGATGTGAACTATATTTACTCACGTATCCAGCAAAACACTTTGGGTACTGGTGAGTTGAATATGCAACGTGTTCGCAATGCGTTATCAGCGGATTGTGGTGGCGATGAAGAATGTGCTTATCTTGACCTGTTCGGCGGTGAAGGTGCAATCACTCAAGAAATGGTCGACTACATTGAATTCACGGCTCAAGACACGTTGGAAACAGAGTTAAAAGGTTATACAGCTAACTTGTCAGGTGACTTGGCATATCTTCCTGCTGGTACTTTAGGCTTTGCGGTGGGAGCTGAAAAGCGCTGGGTTTCAGGTTTTGACCAACCAGATGCATTAAAAGCTGCAGGAATTACTTCTGGTAACGCTCGTCAACCTACCGATGGTGCGTATGATGTTGATGAATACTACGCAGAATTTGTAGTGCCGCTTTTAGCTGATGCGCCGCTAGCTGAAGAGCTAACTTTAGAAGTGGCTAGTCGTTATTCTGAGTACAGCAACTTTGGTGATACCACTAATAGTAAAGTAGGTTTTACGTGGAAGCCATTCAGTGACTTAATGGTACGTGGTACTTATTCGGAGGCATTCAGAGCTCCATCTGTTTTGGAACTATTCCGTGGACAGTCTGATAGCTTTAACACCTTGACCGATCCATGTAATGGTGGTGCGGCAGCAAACCCAGATAAGCCAGGCTGTGCTGGAATCCCAGCAAGTTATGAGCAAGCAAACCCGCAAATCCGTACTACTATCGGTGGTAACCCTGACTTATTACCAGAAGAAGCAGAGTCACAAACCTTAGGTTTCGTATATAACCCAAGTGCAATTGATAACCTGTCAATGACTCTTGATGTTTACGATATTGAGATTGACAACACCGTTACTACGGTTGGTGCACAAACTATTCTTGATGCGTGTGCAGAGAATAATACACTGTGTAACTTAATCGACCGTGGCAGCAGTGGTGCAGTATCTGATTTACGTAACTTCAATATCAATGCTAACAGCCGCACAGCGAAAGGTTTTGACTGGTCAGTACAATACCAGTTTGATACGGACTATGGTACTTTCGCTATCCAGCACGATGGCTCTTATGTGGACGAGAACCAAGCTATCATTGAAGATCAGGTTTCTGGTGATTTAGAAACAATTAACTACGCAGGTCAAGCGTATGATGGCTTTGTTGTACCTCGTGTGCGCTCTAACACTCAGTTGACTTGGTCACAAGGTGACTTAAGCATTAACTGGATTGGTCGTTACATCCACAGCACAACTGAAAGTTGTGACTTTGGCGACGAAGCGTTGAATTCAGACCTTTGTTTTGACCAGTTAGAAGACGGTAGCTGGACTAAGGACCTTGGTAGCACTATGTACCATGACGTTCAGGCAGTCTACAGCGTAACAGATAACCTACGTGTAACATTTGGTGTTAATAACGTGTTTGACAAAGAGCCAGCTGTTTCTTACAGCGCTTTTGCGAACAGTTTCGACCCTTCAATGTATGAAGTACCGGGTATGTTCCCTTACGCGAGATTGTCAGTTAACTTCTAAAGTTAGCTTGGCGTTAATGAACTTAAAAGCCAGCCTCGTGCTGGCTTTTTTTATCGACAAATGAAAGTTGAGGTTAGGATTATGAGTAGTATGATGATTCAAAACTTATTTCCATCTCCTATAGCGGTTATCGATAATGAGCAATCATCAAGTATCAATGCTTCACTAAAGAAGCTTTTTTTAGAAAGAGAAAAGAATAAAGAGCAATATAAGAATGCTAATCCGCCTCCGACCGTTAGGAAAAATATTTTTGATAGTGAGATGAACTTATTTGATGATCCTCAGCCAGATATTCAAAAGCTGCATCATTACATTATGAATAACTTGTATCAGTTTATAGGTGAGTTAAATGGTTATTCGCCTTCACAGTTACAAAAACTAAGAGTCAGAACCAACGCATGGTTTCATATAACCAGAGATGGTGGTTATATCTCTACACATAATCATCCGGTATCTGCTTGGAGCGGGGTGTATTATGTGGATGCTGGGCGTGAAATTGAGAGTGATAAAAGTGATAACGGGGTTTTGAGGTTCATTGATACGAGAAATGCAAATGCTTACCTTGATCCAGCAAATATGAATTTAAAATCGCCATTCGGCTTCGGTTCGGTAAACTTTCACCCGAAACCGGGGCGGCTTGTCTTATTTCCCTCATACCTGCAGCATGAAGCAACACCTTATGAAGGCGCGGGTACACGTATATGTGTTGCATTTAATAGTGTTTTTCGGTTTATTGAGTAAAAGAATGGATTACATTAGTTCAGCGCTTTACTACAGAAAGTTAGGTTGGAAAAAGAAGTTTGATGACCATAGAAAAAAAGCAGTTTCTATTGAACCGGCTCTTGAGAGTGTGTTTGAAGTACTTTCTGAGTACGATGCAAAAAAATGCAAACCAGAAAAGCTTATAGGGAGCTTACTTAATACCAATAACCTAACTTTAAATAAATTAGGGCTTTGGTATGTATGCGTGAACAACCTCCCAATATATGAGCCATTGGCAAAATGTGCGGCACTTGGAGACGATGAAGCATACCTATTTTACTTGCACCTTCGTTTTATAAATGGTGACTCTAGCGCTTTAGATGACTTCCAGAGTTGGCGAAAAAATAATAAAAAGGGAATAGTGAGCGACCTAGTAATAACTACAAATGCTAGTAAGCTAATTGATGAGAGTATTGATTTAAAGATACTTGAAAGTCAATTGTCCCCTATACTAATAATGTATATATTGGAGCTCACTCGAGGTCAGTTTCGACCTGCAGCTGTTGTAGAACCCAGAACTGGAAAATTTATTAGGGATGAAATCAGGAAAGCTGACGTAGTACAAATTTCACCAAGTGATTTGACCTTGATCTTTTTGCTTTTGCAAAGGCAAATTGGGGACCTCGTTGGTAAGCCCTTTAGCTGTTTAGAAATGCTCAACGTTATTCGTTATGACATCGGTCAAGAATATCGCCCCCATTTTGATGCTTATACAAAAGCTCAGCTTGAGATGCATAGTGATGAGGGACAGCGTGATATTACTGCGTTGGGAGTTGTGAAGTCTCCTGGGAAAGGAGGAAGTACTCATTTCCCTAAAATAGATTACTCTTTCCTTCCCGCCGTCGGGAATATATGCTGTTTTCGGAACTGTGATGAAAATGAAAAAATACTGAAGAAATCCCTTCACGCAGGAGACGCTGTAATTGAAGGTGAAAAAATTATTTTGAGTCAGTGGTTTCGCACTAAAACTACTCGCTATAGCAGAGAAGTCTTTTCCTTATTATAAAAATAGCTAATTAAAAATATGTCATTAAAAGAAAATATAAATAAAAATTTGGAAACCATAGCTGAAAGTAAATCGGCGGAACAGGTTGAGCAAGCAATAGACTCACTCGATAAGCTAAAGCTTAGTCAACAGTTGAATAAGAGTTCGTTAGAACGATTCAAAGGAGCTTTAGGTAACTGTTTACTGATGTTTCTCGACGAACCGAACGCTCATCCTCGATACAGAAACTGGTTAGCGACTTACTTTGGTCAGGTCGAAGCGAGGTTTGCAGATAGCAGGCAACAAGCCAAATATATGTACTATCCAGAGCTTGAACCGAAGCCTTGGTTTGATGAGAGTGATTTCAAAAGTTTAGAGAAAAACAAAACTCAACGAGAAAAAACCATACGTGAACTAACAGAACTTATTAACGAGGGGGCAGGTTTTGAAGCTTACGTAAAAGGTGAGATGAAGGATGATGCTTGGAGCACGTTAGTTAATAGTGATGATTGGGGAGCTTTGCCGCTAGTTAATGGGCAAGGAAAATCTAAGGTTTTAGGTAGACTTCCTGAGACAGACAGTCTAATTAAAAGCCTTCCTTTGGCAGAGTTAAGTCCAATGGCGCCAGAAGTATTTCTGTCACGTTTAAAGCCGGGAGTTTGCTTACCTCCTCATTATGGACTTTCGAATTTGAAAGTTACAGCTCATCTTCCTGTGATATTGCCTGAATCAGAAAAACTATCCATTACTGTTGGGGATGAAACTCGAACTTGGCGCGCAAATGAGTGGTTAATTTTCGATGATTCCTTTTTACATTCGGCGAGAAATGATAGTGAAGAGGAGCGAATAGTCTTAATTTGTGACTTTTGGAATCCTATTCTAACTGAAGAAGAGCAGAGCCGATTAACGCTTGCAATAAAGGTTATTGAGAAAGCAAATAGCCTTTTTAGAGGCTGGGCTTAGAGAGACAAATTATTAATTTCGAAAAAGGTCAAAGGCCCAAGCCATAAATCTGAGACTGTAAAATATTTTGTGTAAATGGCTGTTTGCACTATTAAATCCGATCCTGGTACATGATTTCGAATTGTGCCATGGCCGGTTTCCAGTTGCGTATGGGCATCGTCCACTTTTTCGATGCCTGGTGCAAGGCTAAGTACAGCACCTTCATGACCGCTTCATCGTTCGGGAACGACCGGCGGGTCTTGGTGATTTTACGCAGTGAGGCGTTCAACGACTCAATGGCATTGGTGGTGTAGATAGCTTTGCGTATCTCGACCGGGTATTCGAAGAACACGCTTAAACGCTCCCAGTTTGCCCGCCATGAGCGGCTGATGGTGGGATGCTCGGCGTCCCACTTCGCAGCGAAGTCTTCCAGCGCTTGCTCGGCTTCAGCGCGAGTGGCCGCACCGTAAATCAGCTTTAAGTCGGCCGCGATGGTCTTGCGCTGCTTCCAGTTCACGTAACGCAGCGAGTGGCGAATTTGATGCACAATGCACAACTGCACCTGAGTCTTTGGGTAAACCGCCTCAATGGCTTCCGGGAAGCCTTTGAGACCATCGCAGCAGGCGATGAAGATGTCCTCAACACCACGGTTCTTAAGCTCGTTCATCACCGACAGCCAGAATTTAGCGCCTTCCGTTTGAGCCATCCACAGACCTAGAAGCTCTTTCTCGCCGTCAGTGTTAATGCCCAGCGCCAAATACACCGATTTGTTCTGCACGACGCCAGAGTCACGGCTACGAACCACCAGGCAATCGAGGTAAACAACCGGGTATAGCTTTGCCAGCGGCCGATGCTGCCACGCTTTGACCTCGTTCATCACGGCGTTGGTCACCTGCGAGATGAAGGTGGGTGACACCCCAACACCGTAGGCCTCCTCAAGGTATGCCTGAATGTCACGAGTGGTCATGCCGCGCTGCATACAGCGCGACAATGCGCTCATCAAAGCCGTTTAGCTGACGTTCGCCTTTGCGCACTAATTTCGGGTCAAAGCTGCCGTTGCGATCGCGGGGAATATCGAGCTCAACATCACCGTTGGTGCTGCGAACGTTTTTCTTCGTTTTGCCGTTGCGGGAGTTACCGCTGTTGTTGCCGGCAACCTCGTTAGGGCCATAGCCTAAGTGGGCTTCCATTTCGGCTTCTAACGCCCGCTCAGCCACTTTCTTGGTTAGCTGTTTGAGCAGGCCTGCTTCGCCTAAAATGTCTTCTGGAGAATCACAGCCATCAAGCAGCTGATCGATGAGTTTGTCTGATATTGGCATTCTGATATCCTTCTAAGGAGTTGATAAGAATGCCATTTACACAGATATTTTTACAGTCTCCGCTTGTCCGAGTGATGCCGGAATCGCTTTCCGGATAGACCGAAATACGCAAAGGCCCAAGCCACATACCTTGGCTTGGGCTCCGCTATTTCACTTAAGATTTTTATCAAAAAACTCAATCATAGCTTCCATTAAATCCAGACGGTTTTCTGGGGCTGCGAAACCGTGTCCTTCCGTCTCTTTCCACATCCACTTAAGTGGTTTGTTATGTTTTTTAAACTGCTCGCGAATATTAAGTGCATTATCGTAGTGAGCTTGCTCATCGCGTCCACCGTGAACAATAAATACGTCGGCTTTTATCTTATCCACGTGGTAGTGAGGTGATATCGCTTTCAATTTTTCCTCGCTTTCGCCTAAAGCTTCGTTTAGGTAATCGAGCCCCCAATCAAGTCTTTCCGCAACATTGCCGGTGTCTTTCATAAGTAGCAGGTCGTAAACTCCAACATAGCCGACAGCGCATTGGTAAAGGTCAGGCTCTTTTACTACCCCCATAAGTGACGCGTAACCGCCGTAACTACCACCGAATATGCAAATTCGATCAGCGTCCGCAATGCCATGTTCAATGGCCCATTTTGTTCCATCTGTTAGGTCATTCTGCATTTCCTGACCCCATTTACCGAATCCCATTTGCTCAAATTCTTTGCCGTAGCCCCCAGAACCTCTGTAGTTAATTTGAAGTAAGGCATAGCCTCGGCTTGCTATTGCCTGTGCGTATGGGTCAAACGTCCAGTAATCTCTCGGGCCGTGCGGTCCTCCGTGCACGTAAACAACCAATGGTAAGTCTTTGGCTTCTTTACCCGGGGGGATAGTAAGGTACCCATGGATTTTAAGACCATCCCGAGCTTCGAACTCAATTGGTTTAACGTTGGCCATTTTACTGGGATCAATTTCAGGGCGGACTTTAGCCAAAAACTTTAATTCATTTGTCTTTCTGTTGAACTCGTAGAATGTACCAGGGTTTTTGTCTGATGAAGCTTTAATTACTACTATATCAGCATCTTTAGTTTGACTAGTTACAGATGGATATTCACCGTTAAAAGCGCTTGAGAGTCGTTGGAATTCTATAGCCGCTTTTCCGTCTGCATCGATATACTCTCTACGGCGCTTGCCATCATCATAGGTGACAGCTACGAGACGCTTTGCACTCCAGCCTGGCATTTTTTCGTAAACTGGTGAAATATCGACAGTTGGATTTTCATAAACTAAAGTTTTTTTCTTTGTCGTTAAATCATATTCATACAAAGACAGTGTCGATGTTTCCTCATCTGATAATAAGTAAAGGGTTTTATTATCCTCTGCAATGCTTATTGGTCTAATACTTCCTTTGTAAGACTTCCCTTTGAAAGGCGGAAAGCTATCTATCATTGTCCAGTCATCATCTTCTTTAAGCCAAACACGAGTTTCACCGGTATCTTCGTCTTGCTCTAAAGCAACTCTTGGCTCATCGTCGTTATCCAGAATAATATTCGAATATTTAAAAGGGCTTTGGGCAATAGTTTGCATACGGCCAGTGTAAACATTCAGTTTATATATGTTCTGAAACTGCTTCTTCTCATGATTAGAACGAATTAATATATGCTCTTTGTCTTCCCGAAGCATGCTTGCAATGGATAGGTTTGCATATTCTTTGAAGATCATCTCTACTTTGCCACCGATATCTGCAGCGTAAAGTCTAGGGTCTAGAAAGGACTGCGCATATTGCCCGGACTTCTGAGTCGTACGCATAAGCAAACGGTCATTATTAGCCCACCAAAACTGAGCTATCTTATCTTCCTCTCCGAAGTAGTATTGATGAACTAACTCAAAGGTATCTGACTTTAAAACAGCCAAACGGACTTGGTCTTCAACCGGGAACGTGGCTGCATAAAAGTCTCCATTAGGTGAAATTTTCATTTGACTGAAACTGGGGTTAGCTGCGAATGCAGACAAAGGGACCTGACTTTGGTCTGCAAAAGTGAGCGGACTCAATAAGGATAACGCGACAAACGCTATACAAATTTTCATTGGCTTTATCATTATTAACCTACTTTATTATTATGTTAAGAGTAAAATTATTTAATTGTTTGATTTAAAAGAGTATTTTTATTTGAGTAAGGATTTACCAGCCATTTTAATCATAAATATTGTTAAAATAAATGTTACATGTTAAATTTTTTAGTCCTTTTGAGCGGTTATACAACTATGGTTGTTTGAAAATCAACCCGTTAATTCAGAAGGGATAAAAATAATAACTTTGTTCAGGGAGCTTTCATGGAAAAGTCAAAAGTTTATAAAGCGATGATGCTTGCGATGCTGACGTCAGCAGCGGTAGTGAGTAATCACGCGTATGCCTTCCAGCAGGAAGAACAACAGCAAGAAGAGCAGCAAGAGCAAGAAGCTGCAGAGGAAGAAGTTGAACGTATAGCAGTGACTGGTTCGCGTATTAAACGAACTGATGTTGAGGGTGCAGCACCAGTCGTGGTTATTGGTGCTGAAGATATTAAAAATCGGGGCTTTACTACAGCATTCGATGCTTTGAAAAACTTAAGTCAAAACACCGGTACTATTCAAGGCGATGAGTTTGGTTCGCAAGGTGGCTTTACACCTAATGCTCAAACTATCAGCTTACGCGGCTTAGCACCTGGGCAAGCGTTGATTCTTTTAAATGGTCGCCGTTTGTCGGAAAACCCAACCCCTTATAATGGTCAGAGTAACTTCGTTAATTTGTCATCAATTCCTGTTGCGGCAATTGAGCGTATTGAGGTACTGACCAATGGGGCATCTGCAATTTATGGCTCTGATGCCGTTGCAGGTGTTATTAATATCATTTTGAAAAATGATGTAGATGATACAACTGTCTCTGTTCTTGGTGGTACGACCAAAGATGGTGGTGGTGACGAGTATCGAGTTCAGATAACTTCTGGTGTGACTGAGAAAAATTACTCTTTTACTTACGGGCTTGAGTATCAAAAAATTGATCCTATTTACGCGACAGACAGAGAGTGGCTAGATTCTTACGATGATGGTCCCGAAGGTGAAGATGCAGTCTTGGCTAGAGGTATTTTAAAACTTGATGCTTTCTCTGCTGCGTATATAGATCCAGGTGAAGGAACCTGTGAAGCTTCAGGAAGTGGTTATGAGCGGACGTTCAGACCTGGTTCTGGGTACTATTGTGGAACAGATACTACCGGTGACTATTCTATCCAAAATGGTCGAACAAAAATATCTGGCTTCGTAAGCGGGGCATATGAACTGAATCGAGATGTAGAGCTATTTGTGGACGCACTAATTGCAGACCAAGAAGCTGAAAACAGAGGGTTTAGACATTTTGTATCAGATTATGTAGTGACCCCTAACGCAGACAATACTGGTAACCTGGCTTCTTTAGGGGCACCTAGTTTAGATTATCAACTTTACCAACGTTTGTTCTCGTTTGACGAGTTAGGCCCTAAGTCATCTCGCTTTGATGAAAAGAATATGAACGTTACTGCTGGTGCTCGCGGAACGCTTCCAAATCTTTATGAGTGGGAGGTATCATATAGTCACAGCACTGCAGACTTTACGAGTAAACGTTCTTGGTTAAAAAATGAGAAAGTGAACGAATACTTTTTAGGCACTGAATCTTTTGCATTTGGCTTACCGTCTGGTTTAGGCTCGATTGGTTTATATGATCCAATCACTGATGAGATAGCAAATGACTTGCTAGGTACTCAAGTTATTAATGCTGACTCATACTCTAGAACTTTGTTCAGTTCTATTTCTGGCGATTTATTTGAAATGCCGGCAGGAATGGTACAGTTCGCAGCCGTTGCTGAATATAACAAGCAAGGTTATGACTTACTGCAAGATGAGCGCACATTAAGTACATCTGATGTCAGCTGGTATGGCTTGACCGGTACTGAAGGTGGTGGCGATCGAGATCGCTGGGCTCTTGGTTTAGAAACTTCTATTCCTTTAGCCGAGACTCTTACTGGTACCTTGGCTGCTCGCTATGACCGCTACGATGATGACACGACTGATGTCGGTGGGCGAATTTCTCCAATGGCTGGTTTAGAATACCGACCATTTGAAGAACTACTCGTTCGAGCTACGTATGGTAAGAGTTTCCGAGCGCCTGATATGCACTATGTATTTGCAGATTCTAGTGGGTTCTTTACTAACGTGCGAGATTACACAACTTGCCGCAATGACTTCGTTGCTGGCGGTGGCAACGCAGATGACTTCATTCCAAGCCCTGCTAATTGTGACACTACTAATATTAATGGCTTAAGAGCGGGCTCAACCTCTCTTGAGGAAGAAGAAGGAACCAATATCGGTTTAGGTTTGGTTTACGAAGTCATTGATGGTTTGAACTTCTCTCTTGATTACTATGAAATTGAACTTGAAAACATCGTAACTGACGAGAGTATCACTGGACTGATTGCTGACGAGTATGATTGTAACTTTGGTCTAGACGGTCGAGATTCTGACAGTGCATTCTGCCAAAATGTTTACAGTAAAATTAACCGTGCAGGTCCTGGCGAACCAAATGCTGGAGAAATCAACTCTGTAAACATCACTCCAACAAACGCATCTAAACAGAAAATTTCTGGTATCGATGCTACGTTGAATTACCGTACTTCTACTGAATTCGGTGACTTCACAGGTCGTTTGGAGTACACAAACACTTTAGAGTATAAGTATCAGTCTGTCCCTGAAGACGATTATATCGACTACCGTAACTTGGCTAGTTTTGGAGATCCAAGAACGAACCTAACAGCGGTTGTTGGATATAATTATCAAGACTTTTCAGTCTATTTAACAGCGTTGAGAACTGGCTCTGTACCACGCAATATTCAGCCGGCTGAGTTCTCAGATCCAGATAGCGAACAATACGAAAATGTTGCTCGCCTTCATCCATGGGTTCGCTTTAACTTATCAGCGCAATATCAGATAACAGATGATACTCAAATCACGTTTTCTGGTGTAAACATCACTGATAAGCGTCCTCCATATGATGAAACGGAAACTTCGTGGCCGTTCTATAACGTGTTCGCATATCCGGGAGCATCGCGCGGAGCAAGCTATTCATTAGAGCTTACTCACCGCTTTTAATTAAATGGGCTTACCCTGGAACTTAAGTTCATTTAAATAAGCGATTCAAAGCCCTCCTCTGTGGAGGGCTTTTTATTTCCCCTAAACCTTCCCCAACACCTGCCGATACAAAAGCATCAGCGTTTTAAATACAGGTGCGTTTATGGCTCTTCGCTCGACTCTTTTTGTAATAATAGCTTTGCTGCTCAGTAGCTCAGCATTAGCTCACGTTAGTAACCCTCATGAAAAAATTGGCGATGATTTAGCTGCACAGCTTGCGAGTCAACTACAGCGAGTTAACCAGCATTACGGTTATTCAAATATTGGTGTTACGCGCTGGGTGCTAGCTGAAACGTTAGAGCTTCCAGAGCAAGGCGACTCCATGCACAAGCTCAGCCATCAGCTTAGTGAAAGCCTCTACGCACATATGAAGGAGCGTAATCTGGACTTAGTCGAGTTTCGAGCGAAGGACTATGTGACACTGACAGCTGAAGGCTCTACTAATATGACGCGTAATGTCGATGAACTAGAAGCGCAACCAAAGCTTGACTGGGTGCTAGTAGGGACTCTCTCGCGTAAAGGCGATGGTGCCATTGTGAACTTGCGTATTATTGACCGCCGCAGCCAAGAAGTGCTGGCAGCGGCAAATCGCTACGTGCCGAAACACTTGTATTGGCCCAATAAGCAAACTGAAATAGTCGATGGCCGACTACAACGCCATTAAGAACGCAGGAATAGGACAGTCATTATGAATGTATTAAGTAAAGTATTTATATCGGCAGCTGCGTTAAGTTTAGTTTCGGCCTGTACCGTCTTGCCAGCGAAGCAGCAGGTAGCAAAAGAGCAGCCACCCGAAACTTATTCGCAGCCCTACAGCGCACAATACAGTGCTCAACTTGCGGAGCAACTAGTTGATAACGCCAGTATTCGACTCAGTGGTGTTAAAGTGGGTATTACCAACCTTGTCGGTGTAACGGGTCAGTACAATCAAAGCTCCGCTCTCAGCCAGGTGCTGTCTGAGCAATTAGTGCAAGAGCTGCACCGCCGCGAGCTGAGTGTATTGGACTTCAAAACAACGGACTTTATTCGCGTTACATCGAACGGTGATTTTGCATTAACGCGTGACTATATGGAACTTGACGAGATCATGCCAATAACGCACGTGATGGTGGGGACTTTGTCGCATCATCGTGATGGTATTATGGCAAACGCTCGCTTGGTCGACATCAACACCAAAGATGTTGCTAGTGTGGCTCAGGTATTTATTCCGGCTCACGTGGTTCATCAATTAAGCGAAGACCACGGCAAGCCGGTTATTAGAAAAGCGCCTTAACTCACAAGGCGCTACTTCAATTGAGCTTCCAGCTCACTCATAAACTCTCGAATACGTTCGGCGTTTTTACCGACGTCGCTACGACCGACGCGAGATTTGCTGCGAATATCTAACTCACTGCCGTCTGCATTAGGTCGTATCCGTATCACGACGTCGTCTTTAAAGCCAAACCAAGTGGTTGTTGCGGTAGCTTCTATGCGACCGTCTGTCTTGGAACTTTCAACCATCTCCCAACCCATGCTTTTAGAAGCTTCCAGGGCGGCTTCGAACAATTGTGCAGGTGACACCAGTGCTTCGTAAGTGGTCAGTTCAGGGTAAGCTTTCAGCTGTTGTTTTGCCGTCTCTTCGCCGGCGTACTCAACTGGGTTAGGGGCATCAGTGCGAAGTGGGGCAATGGCGACAAACTCCGGTGGGTTTTGTGTGTCGGTAGTAATATCGTGAATAGGGGGTACGCTTTGAGCCTTCAAATATTGGCTAAACGGCATGTAAACAGAAATGACCCCGGCAACAATGGCTAAACCACTCAGACCTGCGACTAACCCCTGGGGACGACGAATAAAATACCAAATAATATTCAGTACGAACGTCGCAGCACCAATATAAAACGCCCAGCGCAGTATTAAGAATGCGGTACCTAAATCAGCGATACCATTTTTATACAAAGGTCCGGACACTGCTAGTAATATAACTGACAGAAAACCAAGAAGAATAAACAAACCGTGTAACGCTTTCATAACGTAACCCTCTTAATAATGTTGCCTGCTATTACGTCACTAACCACGGTTTGGGTCAACAAATACCGATATTAGTTAAACGAAAAAGTAGTAAACTTCGTAGTAGTGAACATGAAGTATCTAGCTAATAATAAAAAACAAGGACAAAACCGATGAAAACCTGGTGGTTTGCCGCATTCCCGCTAGTTGTCTTTCAGGCTTCAGCACAGGAAAAGCCAATCGAAATCATAGAGGTGATTGGCCGCGATTCCTCAGCGGTTGTGCTGCCTTCTGAGGACTCGACAGAAGGCCTTTTCGGTCTGGCAGAAAGTCTGCAGGAAATTCCGCGTGCGGCTACCGTCATTAATGAGTCTTTAATGGAAGAAGCTGCGATTAATGACTTACATGACATTGCGCGTTTTGCGCCTAACAGCTTTGCGGCGGCGGGGTTTGGGAATCCGTCATTGCCAACGTTGCGCGGTCAGCTAGGTGAGCTGTATGAAGCGGGTATGCGCCGTCAGGCAGGTAATAACGGCTTGGGTATTCCTATGTCATTTAATGCCATAGAGGGCATGGCGGTTGTTAAAGGCGCTCCGCCGGTTATGTTGGGGACTTCGCAGCGTGTTGGTGGTTTCGTCAATTTACAGCCGAAAACAGTGCGCCTGAATGACATGGACACCCAGGTAAAAGCGCAGCTAGGCCAGTGGAGTCAGTATCGTTTTCAGGTTGACCATAATTGGATATTAAAAGAAAACGAGCAGGGTTTAAGAATTAGCGCCGAATACGTCGACGAAGACAGTTTCTACGATTACCACCATCATCGCAGTGACGATGTTTTGTTAGCTTACAAGTTTGCGCCAAACGACGACACACAGCTGGATGTTTCTTTGGAATATTACGATGTCGAATGGACAGACAACGCTGGTATTAACCGCCCGACTCAAAATTTGATTGATAATAACTTATACATTACCGGACAGGGCGTGCAACCGAATGGCTCACGCGTTCCGGGGGCTGGTGCGGTGATTAGCCCAACCAGTGAAGTACGCATAGACCGTAGTACAACCTTAACCGATCCGCTTGATACCAACACCGCAGAAACAGCGCTTCTGCATGCGAAATTTCAGCATTGGCTAAATGATGAACTGGTCCTGGTAAACCGCACTTATTATCAATATCTAACGCGTGACGGAATCAACCAGAACAGTTTTGTAGAAATTATCGATGACGCGCACACCTTCGAGAATCGTACAGAACTGCACATCAATAAGAAGACGGTGGTTGGTGTTAACCTTCGTATAAACGACGTGCTGGGATACAGTCAATTTACCACCGAAGCAGACAACCCTATCGACTTAACGGGTCCTTTAGATAATCGCCGAATTCCGTTAAACCAAAGCCAACAAGCGCGACTGATAGAGTTGCGGCCCGGTTTGTTTGTCTCGCCGGGTGCGCAGTACGATTTAGACGGTGACGGCGCGGGGGATTTCAACCTATCCGATACCACCGACTCAACCAGCTATCAGTGGGGCATGTTCGCTCAGCATGAGCTACGTATTACCGACAAGTGGCGTGTAACCGGCGGTGTAAGAGCTGACTATTATGATGTTAAGGCTGAGGACCCTATAGCCCCGCAAGGTGTAAAAGCTAAAAGCGATACCTACAATGACTGGTTAAGCGCCATAAGTTTGTCCACGCAATACGATTGGACACCGGAGCTAACGCTATACGCAACGGCTTATGAAAGTGACTCAACCTCGAATTCCATGGCCGGCGGTACGGTATTAAACGCTGCCGGTGAAATTGATGCACAGAACTTCGCGACTGAAAACACGCTTTACGAAGTTGGCGTTAAGTACGCACCTGACGGAGCCCGCTGGTATGCGGATGCGGTGCTTTTCGACCAAAAACGAAGCTTGCGTAATCGCGATGGTTCGAATAGCGGTATTCGAACGGAGGGTGTCGAAACTCAGCTGCATTACGCGAGCGAAGCTGGCTACTGGGTGACTTTGGCAGCCAGTTATATTGATGCTCGTTGGGATGACTCCGCCGCGTCGCAGGGAACCCGGCAGGTGGCGGATGCGTTTGACAATTCGCGTCCCGATATTATTGAAGGTACAGGAGTAGGCTCGCCAAACTTTACGTTATTCCCGGCGTCGAATCAGCAATTGCAGGGAGTACCAGAAGTTCAGGTGTCGGTTGTTGCGGGCTGGAATATTACGGATAAGTGGTCGGTTGGCGGCGATTTAAGCTATACCAAACATTATCCATTGGATTATCTTCAGACCGTTTTTATTCGCGATCAGCACACATTAAACCTGAATACTCGCTACCGTTTTAATGAGCAACTGAACCTCCGCCTGGATGTATTTAATGCGACTGATCAAGACAACTGGTCACCAGTATTTGAAGGTGGTTATTTTGGCTCAACGCTGGCCTTTCCATCACAACCGGCACATGCACGTTTGAGTGTTAATTATACATTTTAAAACTGGAAAAATTAACGTGAAGACCTATAATAAGACCTGTTAATGGTCTTTTAGGAGGTCTTATGAGAGCGGTCAGACCCATTTACGCACGTAATTCAACCAGTATTAGCGAATTGAAAAAGAACCCTATGGCGGTGGTTGAAGAGTCTCATGGCGAGCCGGTGGCAGTGTTAAATAGGAATCAGCCAGCGTTTTACTGTATTCCGGCAGCAACCTATGAGGCTCTAATGGAAGAGTTGGATGACAGATATTTGACTGAGTTGGTTAAAAAACGTCAAAACGAGGATGAAGTCGAGGTGAATATCGATGACTTATAAGCTGACGTTTAAACGTTCAGCTTATAAAGAATGGAAGAAGTTGAACAAGGATGTTCAGGCACAACTTAAAGTTAAGTTAAAACAGAGGCTTGAGTCGCCACACATATTATCCTCTCGTCTGAAGGGGATGGATAACTGTTACAAAATTAAGTTACGCAAACTAGGGTACAGACTGGTTTACCAAGTAAGAGATTCCGAGCTTGTGGTTACGGTGGTAGCTGTTGGCAAACGGGATAAAAACCAAGTGTACGTGAGTGCACGTAAGCGATTGGATTAACTTTTATGTCATTGAAAAAGCTGTTGTTGCTGTTGGTTATTGTTGCGCTGTTTATCAGCGCATTTGCGTTCGATTTAACCCAGTATTTATCGCTTGATGTGCTTAAAGAAAAACAGCAACAACTGAATCACCTTTTTGCAGAGCACCCGTTCAAAGTATTTGCCATTTACTTCGCCATTTACGTTATTTCTACGGCGCTTTCTCTGCCGGGGGCGACCGTTTTAACTTTGGGGGCAGGAGCTATTTTCGGTTTTGGCTGGGGCCTGTTGTTGGCTAGCTTTGCCGCTTCGCTCGGTGCTTTTCTGTCGTTTTTAAGTGCTCGCTTTATTCTCCGGGACTGGGTGCAGGATAAGTTTGGTGAGCGCCTTGACGCCATAAACCGCGGTATTGAGCGCGACGGGGCGTTTTATCTTCTGAGTCTACGACTAGTGCCTATTTTCCCGTTTTTTGTCATTAACCTGGTTATGGGACTTACCCCGATAAAAGCCTGGACTTACTACTGGGTCAGTCAGGTGGGAATGTTGCTAGGCGCGGCAGTCTACATCAATGCCGGTACGCAGTTAGCGCAAATCAACAGTTTAGGCGATGTGGTATCGGCTGACTTAATTGGTGCTTTTGTGCTCCTAGGCATAATGCCTATTCTTGCTAAATTTATTCTCAGTTTGCTTAAGCGTCGTAAAGCGTTTAAAGGCTACAAAAAGCCGAAGTCATTCGACAATAACTTGGTGATTATTGGTGCGGGCTCGGCTGGGTTAGTCAGTGCTTACATAGCGGCGGCGGTAAAAGCCAAAGTGACCCTTATTGAAAAGCATAAAATGGGGGGCGACTGTTTAAATACAGGGTGTGTGCCATCTAAAGCGTTATTGCACGTTGCAGAGCTGGCGCATAACGCCCGCAATGCAGGCAATGCGGGGGTCAGTGTGGGTGAGGTGAGTGTCGACTTTAAGCAGGTGATGCATCAGGTGCAGTCAGTTATTAACGACATAGAACCGCATGACTCAGTCGAGCGCTATACCAAGCTTGGGGTGAGTGTCGAACAAGGCACTGCAAAAATCCTTTCGCCGTGGGAGGTTGAAGTAACGGCTGACGGTGAAACCAAGCGCATAACCACTCGCAGCATTATTATTGCTACTGGGGCCAAGCCGTTAGTCCCTAACTTTGAGGGCTTGGATAAAGTCAGCTATTTAACGTCGGATACCTTGTGGGACTTAGAAGAGCTGCCTAAACGCTTGCTGGTATTGGGCGGAGGCCCTATTGGTTGTGAGCTTTCCCAAGCTTTTCAACGGCTAGGCAGCCAGGTAACGCAGGTGGAAATGACTGATCGCTTAATGGGACCGGAAGATGAAGACACGGCTGAGTTATTAATGCAACGTCTGGTTCATGAAGGCATTGATATCAAGTTAAACCACAAGGCCATTCGTTTTGAGAAGAAAGGGAATGAATCTGTTCTTATTGCTGAACATAACGATAAAGAGGTGGCGATAGCCTTCGACAAAGTGCTTATAGCTCTCGGCCGCCGACCCAACATTTCCGGTTTCGGGCTTGAAGAACTCGGCGTACAAACCAATAAAACAGTGAGCACCAACCAATTGTTGCAAACGAATTTCCCGAATATCTATGCCTGTGGCGATGTCGCCGACCCTTATCAGTTTACTCATGTTGCGTCGCACCAAGCCTGGTATGCGTCAGTTAATGCGTTGTTTGACCCGTTCAAAACCTTCCGAGCTGACTATTCCGTTATTCCCTGGGTGACTTATACGTCGCCGCAAGTTGCTAACGTTGGGTTAACCGAACAGCAGGCTAAAAAAGCGAATAAAGAGTATGAAGTGACGGAGTACGATATTGGTGAGCTCGATCGCGCCATTGCTGATGACAGTGCTTATGGTCGAGTGAAGGTACTAACCAAACCGGGCAAAGATGAAATATTAGGTGTAAACATTGTTGGGCCTCAGGCAGGTGAGCTTTTAGCGGAATACGTATTGGCTATGAAACACGGCATTGGGCTGAATAAAATACTGGGTACCATTCACAGTTACCCGACACTGGCGGAAGCTAATAAGTATGTAGCGGGCGAGTGGAAACGCGCCAATGCGCCGCAGAAGCTGTTAGCATGGGTGGAGAAGTTCCATCGCTGGCGCCGGAGTTAATATGCGGGTACTCGCTTTAATTACTCTTGTTCTTTTGACTTTATTTGGCACAACTCTATTTGGTACACCCCTGGCAAAAGCCGAGGTAGTGAACTTTTATGCCTGGGGCGGTTCACCGCAAGTAAACAGTTACTTACGCTGGGCGCAACAGGAGTTAAAAGCCGAAGGTATTCAGCTTAGACACAACAAAATTGCTGACGCCTCAGAAGTGGTTAAGCAGTTAATTAATGGTTATTCCAATGCCGATATTATTTGGATTAACGGTGAGAATTTCCACGCCCTAAAAAAAGCTAATGCTCTGCTGCCCATTGTTGACGATATTAAAGGTATGCAGCACATTAACCCAGATCTCAATTGGCGAACCGACTTTGGAGAGCCAGTTAATGGACTGGAGGTCCCTTGGGGGGTAGGTCAGTTTAACCTCATAGCTCGGCCCGGAGTGTTTGAAACAGAAGCCGTGAGTGCACATGAGCTACTGCGTGCCGCACAGAACTATAAAGGCCGAATAAGTTACCCAAAACCGCCGGAATTTCATGGTACAACATTTCTGAAGTCTTTATTATTATCTCTTTACCCCGAGAGGCGGTCAGTATTTCAGCAACCGGTAGCGTCAGTTAACGCGCAAGAAATCACTCAACCGCTCTGGAATTACCTGAACAAGCTTCATCCTTTATTGTGGCAGCAGGGCGGTAACTTTCCGTCATCTGCCGGTGAGCAGGTGTCGTATTTAGCGAATGGGCAGCTGGTTATGGCGGTAAGCTTTAATCCCAATGACTACAGAACTTTGGTCAACCAGGGGCGTTTGCCAGCTGGAGTTAAGCGGTACACTTTATCTGACCGAGCTATGACCAACACGCATTATTTAGCCGTTCCCAAAACAGCACAGAATCCAAAGCTCGCGAAACAAGTCATTGAGTTTTTATTGTCTGTGCAAGCGCAGCTTCGCAAAGCAGATACTAACCGCTGGGGAGACCCTTCTGTTTTAGCGCCGCAATTACTGCAAACTCAAGAAGCCAGTCAGCAGACAGAGCTGTTACCGTCAACCGATGACTTTCACGCCAGCTGGCAGTCGTATTTGGAGCAGCAATGGTCCGAGCGCTATCAGTAGCTATTAAGTTTGCCTTCATTGTGTTACCGGTCGGCGGTGGCTTAATGCTGCTGTTGCTTTCGTCTTTTAGCGCGGACTCGGGCATAACCAACAACGCTGTTTATACTATTTTGAATGAGCGCGCGACGTTAGTGTCGACACTATTGGTCGCTGTTGTGGCTCCGTTAATGGCTTGCTATTTGGCGTTGTGGCTGGCGCCTGGACTATTAAAACGCCCCAGACTGCAACAGCTGCTTTCACCGGTATTGTCGGTACCGCATGTGGCGTTTGCCGTTGGACTTATGCTGCTATTCAGTCCTTCCGGCTGGCTTATTCGTTTGGTTGAGAGCGTCACCGGCCTGTTGCCGTTTCCACCGCAAGGCTGGCCCTTACCGGAAAAATCCGTGATTACCGTTATGGTAGTCCTGGTATTAAAAGAGCTGCCATTTTTGCTGCTGATGATAGCTGCCCAGCTAAAACAAGTGCCTGCCGGTTCCTGGCTGACTCAGGCACAAAGCTACGGCTACAGTCAGCGGCAGGCGTGGTGGCGGGTTGTTACGCCAGAGCTCCTAAAGCGCTTAACCTTGCCTATGGCTGCCGTTATTATTTATTCGTTGTCGGTGGTTGACATTCCACTGCTGGTGGGCAGTAACACCGAAGCATTGCTGGCGCAGCGCGTCTATGAATGGACGTTCCAGTTTTCACCGGAAAGTCAAAGTAAGGCAGTCGCCGGCGCCTGGATCCTTATGGTTATCGCGGTACTGCTGCTGTTTCTTAATAGATTACATTCTGGTTTGTATCGTAAGTGGGCGCTTACCAAAGCGCTAAGAAAACAATGGTCGAAAACGACATTTTCCGATAAAGCCGCAAAAATCACTTGGATAACCTTTGGTTTTTTGTCACTCGCGATAATTGCTGTGCTCATACTGCAAAGTCTCGCATCAAGTTGGTTTTATCCGACACTCATGCCAGAAACTCTGAGTTTGAACCGCAGGCAGAGCGAATGGCATTACCTCACGGAGCCTTCATTCAATAGTATTTGGCTGGCCTTAACCAGTGCTTTACTGGGTGTTATTTTTGCGGTCGTGCTGCTTCAACATCAACGCGAACAAAAACAGAAAGGCTCCTTAAACGTCTGGGTTCTAATTGCTTTGTTCGTTCCACAAGTGCCGTTAGTTCTTGGCTGGCAGATGATGCTTGGTGAGTACTTAAATCAGGGCTGGAATGTTATGTGGATCGCTTGGTCACATACGGTATACACAGTGCCTTATGCGTATTTAGTGTTACACGGTGCCTATACGCAGTTTGACGAACAATGGCTGGTAAAAGCGCAAAGCTTAGGGTATTCCGCCAGACAAGCTTGGTGGAAAGTCATGCTACCTATGTTGAGAACTCCGTTGGCAACGGCGTTTGCGATCGCTTTTTCGGTGAGCATTGCGCAGTATTTGCCGACTCAATGGCTGGGGCAGGGGCTGACACCGACATTAACGACAGAAGCGGTCAGCGTTGCCGGCGGCGGGGATTGGCGTATTGGCAGCCTTTATGCGTTGCTGCAAACTATATTGCCACTTATTGTGTTTATTAGTGTAGGTCTGCTGAGTACAGGCTTAAAAGGCAAAAAAACAAAAGTGAAACGCTATGCTGACTATTCGTAATTTGGTTATTTTTTCCGAAACGACAGGCTCCTCAAACAGGCTGTTGCTTCGACTCAATAGCCTGGACATAAAACCTGGAGAAGTGGTGACGTTAATGGGTCCCAGCGGCGTGGGTAAGTCGACCTTACTGCGCTGGGTTCTCGGTGAGCCGTTAACGGACTTTTGCGTAAAGGGTGAACTGACGCTGAACAACAACGACATTGGTCAGCTATCAATAGCGCAACGGCGAATGGGCATGATGTTTCAAAAAGGCGGCTTGTTTCCGCATATGACGGTTGCCGAGAATTGCCTGTTCGCACAAAAGCCTCGCTCAACCCTCAATCGCAAAGCGCAAGCTGAAAAAGCAATGTCCATGCTGAGTACGCTGGGGTTAAACGACAAATGGGACCATTACCCGCATAGCTTAAGTGGCGGCCAGTATTCCCGAATTTCGTTACTTTGCGCGTTACTGGCAGAGCCAAAAGCCATGTTGTTGGACGAGCCGTTTTCGGCACTTGATGCTAATTTGAGGGAAGAAGTAAGAGACTGGACCTTCCAACAGTTGAAAGAAAACAAGATACCCACGCTGTTGGTCACGCATGATCGCACCGATGCTCATGGGCGTATTTTAACGGTGAATGGAGACAAAGAGATAGTGGATGATTGATCCTAAATTATTACCCATAACTCGTGCTGTGCTGGATGTTCCGGCCCGACTGTTGGTGAGGCTGGGCGTAACGGCTGACCAAGTCACGGTGTCCGGGTTTGTGGTTGGGTTACTGGCTGTGCCGTTATTGGCTTTGGAACACTACACGGCTGCGCTTATTGCTATTTTACTGAACCGGCTGGCCGACGGCCTCGACGGGGCAGTTGCCAGACGAACGCAACTGACCGATGCCGGTGGTTATATCGATATTGTGCTCGACTTTATTTTCTATAGTGCGGTGGTGTTTGGTTTTTTACTGGCATCTCCAGAGCAGCACGCCGTAGCAGCCGGAGTGCTACTGGTGACCTTTATGGGCACGGGGTCTACGTTTTTGGCATTTGCCAGCGTGGCGGGGAAGCGGGGAATCGAGAACCCTTCCTACCCCAATAAGTCACTGCACTATATGGGCGGTTTAACGGAAGGTTTTGAAACCATACTGGCATTTGTCGCATTTTGTCTGTGGCCTCAGCATTTTGCTGTGTTGGCGTATATATTTGCGGTGGCCTGCTGGATAACAGCAATAACCCGCATTGTGGCGGGTTACCGAACCTTAAAAAAGGGAGCAGCTGACAATGTCTGAAACAGCCTGGCGACTGAGCGTATTTGTGGGTGTGCTTATTCTCATGGTGTTGTGGGAGTATGCATTGCCTAAACGCCGGTCGCGTTACAGTCGAAAGCAGCGCTGGCCGGCAAACTTAGGCATTGTGGTTATTGATAGCGTGCTTTTAAGAATTATTGCCCCCATTGGTTTAACTGGCGTAGCGGTATGGGCTGAAAACAGCGGCTGGGGCGTATTTCATAGCGCAATAGCAAGCGGTGCGCCGTTTTGGCTGGTTGTGACATTAAGCATTCTTGCGCTCGATATTGCTATTTACTGGCAGCACCGGCTGTTTCACCGGGTGCCTTTGTTATGGCGGCTGCATCGGGTGCATCATGCGGACCCTGACTTCGATGTGACGACCGGTTTGCGCTTCCATCCGGTAGAAATTGTTTTGAGCTTTTTTATTAAAGCCGCTGCGGTTATCGCTCTAGGTGCACCGGGTGTTGCTGTTATTGTGTTTGAGATTATTCTGAATGCCTGTTCGCTGTTTAACCATGGCAATGTGGCCCTGCCCAAGCCGTTAGAAAAAGCGGTGCGAAAAATTCTAATTACGCAAGAATTGCATCGCATTCACCACAGTGTCGAAAAGGAAGAAACCAACAGCAATTACGGGTTTAGTGTGACTTGGTGGGACCACCTCTTCAAAAGTTTCACTCCCGCACCTAAAGCGGGCTCAGAAAACATTGATATTGGCCTGAAGGAATACCGTGACCAGGCAGTAACAACTAAAATTTGGGGCCTACTGAAAATACCTTTTATTCGTGGCTGAGTTGGCTTGCGTCCCCGGCAGGAGTCGAACCTGCGACCTATTGCTTAGGAGGCAATTGCTCTATCCAGCTGAGCTACGGGGACGTGCCGCGAATTATGCCAGAACCGGCAGACGGTTTCATCCCCTAGTCAATGGGGACAACCCAGTCTCTCACCTGCACGTTATGCAACATCTTGCCGCTGGTTAGCCGAGCGACAGCTGTGCTTTGTTGAACTTGCTGAACTTCCACCTCAAACTGGCTGACTTCCCATTTTTGGCGGAAGCGGCCCTGGTCGTCGGTAAAGTGGCTTGGGTGGAGAACTTTTAACTTATCGCCGACGTTCACACCATGCTGTTCGCCCAAATTAAACTGGACGGTTTTGTCATCGACCGCAATGACCCGACCTCGCACTGGCTTACAAACAAGCTTTTCTTTCACGCCACCGGCCAGGTCTTCTAAGCCACTGTCGAGAGCGGCGCCAAAAGGTTCGTCCCAGAAGTTAGCAGTAGCCACATCAACGGCTGCCGAGCGGTCAAACGTCCAGGGTTGAGTGTCTTCAACTCGGGCACGCGTCACCAGCTGGCCAGTGCTTGCATCTAATAAATAAAGGGTTAGTGCGTAATGGCGGTCAGGCGTTGATGACCATAACCAGCCTGAATCCGTATTCATCATAGCCAGGTCGTCAAATAATCCAAACACCACAAACTGACTGTCATTAGCCAGCCCAAGACTTCGTGCCATACGACCTAACTCTTCAAGGTTCAGACCACTTAAAGCGTTGTTTAGACCGGCGTGACGCTGCAAGGTATGCGCAATATGAATTTGGCTGCCAACACCGCCCAGAGTGCGGGAAAAGCGCTCAGCGGCAACTTCACCAATGTCCCAAATTTGGCCCCAGGTGCCATGGGCTCGATCACGAAGCTCAAACGGCACAATAGTGACGGAATTTTTGTAGCTACTGCGGGTGCAGTCACCTTCACGGTTCCAGATATCAGCACGTAATAGAACCACGACACGATCATCACGAACCTCTTCACGAACAATACTGACCTGATCAACATTGCCACGACTGGTCCACTGGGTTTCTGTGTTACTTAATACACCGTCGACAACTTGCTGAATACTGCTGATACTGCCACCGGTGGAGAGTAGGGCTTGCTGAAGAGCGTTTTCAATGGCTTGCTGGCGCGCCTTTTCGACATCGCCGTTAACAATACGCGCCGTACCCTGAGCTTCAATCCAGCGGGCGTCGCTTGGAAACGCAAGAAAAATAAGTGACGCGAGTAAAAGCAAGGTCTTCCAGTTCATGTGTCGTATCCCAGTCTTATCCAAAGTGTCGATTTATTGTCGGTCTTTGTGGTTTTCTCTGAAATAAACTGCAAGAACCCTGCCAAATTATGACTTAAAAGCGCCGCTTAATAATAAACAACACGTTTTACTTTTTGCTGGCGGTTGGTGCTTTGATACAAGCGGTGCACTTTCTCAAAGTCTAAACGCAACTCTGTCGCGTAATACTCGCCAACAGTGTAGGTTTTCACGACTTCGGCCCCGCGAATAACACCGTCAACCGATGCCTGAAAGCTGTCGTTATTTAACGCCCAGTCTTCCACCGAACTGCTACCGGCAATCCGTTGTCCGTAAACTTGCTCTGCAAGCTCTCGGTACGCAGCGAGTTTCGAGGCGCGCATAGCGTTTAGATCTTTCACTTGAGCCGAATCACCTGATTGCTTTTCAATAGGCGCATAGCCAACCGCGTTTAATACCGGAAAGGTGTCAGGCGTTTGAGTTTCCCATTCGACGTGCTTTTGATCGTACACAAAGTTGTTGTAAGCGGCACAACCGCTCAACAGCATTGATGAAAGGACAATACCCAGTGTCAAAATTTGCTTTGTCATAACGACCCCTACGGACTAAAACGTACTAATCGTTATAACGGCTGAAACGCAGAATTCTTTAACGAATTTTGCCTTTACTGTTGTAGGTAAGAGAGTCTTTGCGGGCTGACTGTAAAATACTTTGCTTGAGCTGATCAATGCTGTTCAGAGTGGACTGAACCACACGCTCATTGACTTGGTTTTGGTGCTGGATATTGGCAAGGGTTTGCTTGATAGACTCAACTGCAGTGGCTAACTGAGGGTCTTCTTTCAACGTGTCTTTATCGGGGTGCTCTGACAACAAAGTGTCGAGGCGTGTCACTTCGGCCAGAGCTTTTTCTTTTTCGGAAGTAATAGCAGGAACGTCTGCATGCTCGCGATCGACAATGGCATTTAGCTCGCGCTGTTGCAGCAAAGCCAGCCTATCTAGCGACTCCGCCATGTCATCAAGCAATTGGTTGACCGACGCGACTTCTGTCATTATTCGTCGTTACCGCCAGCGAAAAGATCAGATTCAAACTGCGCAAGTTTTGAGGCTAACTGCTCAACATTAATTTTGTATGAGCCGCTTTCAATTTCTGCTTTAATTCTGTCCACTTTAGCTTGGTCGATACCACTACTGTTCATGGCTTTTTCCTGCAAGCCGCCCAGTTGTTGCGCTTCGCTGGTTAAAGAAACCGCGTCACCACCTTTTTGAGAAACCGATGCAGAATTACCCGCCTGGCCGTTTTGAACCTGGCGATTGCTTGATTTGTTATCGATACTGGTGTTTTTCAATCCAGCATTATTGATGTTAATAGCCATTGTGTTGCCTCGCTAGATAGTAAGTCTCGGTTACTTATCGACCATATCCGAAAAAACTTAACTAAAAAATCCACTTTTTTGTAAAGTATTTTAAAGGTTGACGGTAACCTCGTTCAGCCCTGTCACAACCGCTTCTATCGACTTGCCTGAGCGGGCGTTTTTCACGACAACGGATTCGCCTTTTAAGCCGTCAGCTAACGCTTTTCCGTCAGCGGTAATTCTTAATGCTTTATTTTTAGCAACTATTGTAACCGTTTGGTCCTCACAAACAAGACAGGTATCGCTTGGTCGAATTGCCTGACCGGCGCCAATGCGCTTTTTGACGCGGGCGCCAATCAATAGTTCCTTTGTTGTATAAACGTTTGAGCGTATTTGGTTTAAATCGACTTCGGCAAAGGTTAAGTCGCTGTCGCTGATCATTTGGCCCGGAGACATAGGACCTGATGCGGTGACCACGTTTTTATAACGGTAAATTCTGACCGGCACATAGGTTCGCCAACCGTTTGCGGTAGCACACTTAATTTCTACGGTTGTGTAGCCATCTAACCTTGCGTTGCTCGCTAAGCCAACCTCTGGTGCCGCTGAACATCGCTTTGCTGTCATTCGGGGATCCAGGTTATTCGCAACAACGTCAATGCGACCACTTTCAGGTGCGCTGACCTGAGAGCGAACAAAATCATGCGCCAGAGTCTGTAATGCCTTATAATCGAGGCGTACGTCATTACTTTGTGCCAGCGCATTATTTGGGGTAAAGCCCAAGAGCAAAATCGTTATTGCAAAAAGCGAACTGATCAACAGCGATTTACGTACTATCATAAAAATATCCTGACGTTATCTACTAAGGTTATCTGGCTGCCTGCCGAAAAAAAACGGTATAACGTCAAAAGTTCGGCGGCTCGACCAATACATATTTGCTAATAGTAGTTTAAGCAAATACCGTGCCGAACAAAGGTAGCCTGCCATATTACAGGAGTGAAGCATGGCCAGTATTCTCGATTCAGTGAATCAGCGCACACAAATGGTCGGACAAAACCGACTGGAGTTATTGTTGTTCAGGTTAACAGGGAAACAACGCTTCGGAATTAATGTGTTTAAGGTCAGAGAAGTTTTACCTTGTCCTAAGTTAACGGCAATGCCGCAGCGCAACCCGTTAGTCAGAGGTGTTGCACATATTCGTGGCCAGGCTATTTCCATTATCGATTTGAGCATGGCAACCGGCGGGCCGGCTATCACCGACATTGAAAACCGCTTCGTCATTATTTCCGAATACAACCGAACTGTTCAGGGCTTCCTGGTGGGTGGTGTTGATCGCATTATGAATATTAATTGGGAAGACGTAATGCCACCGCCGAAAGGGGCCGGGCGCGACGCTTACCTGACAGCGGTAACCGAAATCGAAAATGAATTGGTTGAAATAATTGACGTTGAACGTATTTTGGCTGACATAGTGCCGGTTAACTCGGACGTTAGTGAAGAAGTGGCCAATGCAGAAGTCAATGTGGCCAAAGAAGACCTCACTCTTCTTATTACCGATGACTCTTCAGTAGCACGCAACCAAATTAAGCGCGCGCTTCAGTCGCTGGGTATTAACCTGGAAGTGAAGAAAAACGGTAAAGAAGCGCTTGAGTATTTAAAAGAGAAAGCAAAAGAGCTGGGCGGCAATGTACATACCCACGTACCTGTTATGGTGTCTGACGTAGAGATGCCGGTGATGGATGGCTATACATTAACCGCTGAGGTAAAAGCTGACCCCGATTTACGCGATATTCATGTTATTTTGCATACATCATTGAGTGGCGTCTTTAATCAGGCTATGGTGAAGAAAGTCGGCGCCGATGATTTTATTGCAAAATTTCATCCCGATGAGCTGGCGACAGCCGTTCAAAAATGGCTTAATACCGAAGTAACCATTTAAAGAGTAGCAGTTAATATAACGTGTCGAATCGCGAATTAAGTTTATCGGAATACCAAGAGTTTCGTCAGTTCCTGGAGCACCAGTGCGGTATTGTACTGGGCGAGAGTAAACTGTACTTGGTTAAAAGCCGGCTCAGCCCGTTAATGGGGCGCTTTAATATTGACTCGTTGTCAGAGTTGGTAAAGCGCTCTATGAAAATTAGTGAACGCGCAGTGAGGGCGGCGGTTATTGACGCCATGACCACTAATGAAACCTTATGGTTTCGCGACACTTACCCATTTCAAATTCTGCACGATCGCATTTTACCCGAATACAAAAACCACACCGGACCTTTAAAAATATGGTCAGCGGCCTGTTCGTCCGGGCAAGAGCCATACTCTATTGCCATTACCTATGACGAATTTAAGGCCAAAAATCCGGGTGCTCTAAAAGGTGGCATTAAAGTGACCGCCACGGATATTTCCAATAAGGTATTAGAGCAGTGTGGTATTGGTGAATACGACAGTTTGGCACTAGCACGCGGTTTATCGGCAGAGCGTCGTCAAAAGTATTTCACTGACGGCAGTAAGCCAGGTTCGATGAAGGTCAGAGATAACTTGAAAACACATATCCACTTTCGACACCTGAACTTACTGGACAGCTATTCATTACTCGGCAAATTCGACGTTATTTTTTGCCGCAACGTGCTTATTTACTTCTCCCCGGAAGTAAAGCGGAAAATAATTGCCCAATTCCGGCAATCGTTAAACCCGGGCGGCTACCTCATTCTTGGCGCATCGGAGTCTATTTCAGGCTTAACCGATGACTTCGAGATGATTCGCTGCAACCCCGGTATTATCTACCGTCGTAAGTAACGACGCCCCTTAGCCTACTTTTCAAAAATATCTGTCGGAAATTCTGGCACGATATCTGCATTGTCTTCACCATCGAACACTGTGGAGACAAAAAAATGGCACTTTCCATGGATAAAATTATGGGAATACAGCAACACACGCTGGGTATACGCACCCAACGTGCAGAGCTTATTGCCAATAATATCGCTAACGCAGATACCCCCGGTTACAAGGCCAAAGGGCTGGATTTTCAGCAAGCGTTGCAACAAGCACAGCGCGGCATCGAAACACACAAAATGGCGCGCACCCACGAGAAGCACTTTAGCGTTGAAATAAAACCACAGGGTACGGAAAAATTCCGCGTGCCAAATCAACCGGATACCGGTGACGGTAATACCGTTGATGTGCAGTTGGAACAAAACTTGTATGCACAAAACGCACTGGAATACGAAATGACCATGAATTTCCTCGACGGAAAAATTAGTGGCGTTAAGAAAGCCCTTGGCGGCGGACAGTAGGTGAGGTGAAAAACAATGAGCCTATTTAATATTTTCAATGTGACCGGTTCGGCAATGAGTGCCCAGTCAGTACGACTGAACACCACAGCCAGTAATCTGGCCAATGCAAACTCAGTTAGTAGCAGTATCGATGAAACCTACAAAGCGCGTAACCCGGTCTTCGCGACCGCACTAGCTGACGCTAAAGGTGATTATCGCGGCAACAGCCTAACGAACCAGACGCAAGCTGGACAAGCGGCGGGCGTAAAAGTTCTGGGTATTGTCGAAAGCGATGACCCACTGCAAATTGAATATGCACCAAACCATCCCATGGCGGACGAAAACGGCTACATTTATAAGCCGAACGTTAACACTATGGAAGAAATGGCCAACATGATTTCGGCATCCCGCTCATACCAGACCAACGTTCAGGTGGCGGATACTGCCAAAACAATGACGCAGCGTTTACTTCGCCTGGGTCAAGGGTAAGCAGGAGATAACAAATGGAAGGCGTAAGCAATAACTCCTACATCGACAGCATGAAATGGAAGAAGGACGAAGGCGCGAAATACGCTGACCCTGACGAGCAGCAAAAGCTTGAGCAGGAAGACTTCTTCAAGTTGTTGACGCAGCAGTTAAATATGCAGGATCCGTCCAAGCCGGTTGAGAATGATCAGATGATTGCTCAAATGACCAGCTTCACCATGGCGGAAGGTATTACCGGAATGTCTGAGCGTTTTGACCAGTTTGCGGAAGACATGACATCAAACCAGGCATTGCAGGCTTCGACTATGGTTGGGCGTAAAGTGTTAGTATCAACTGATCAAGCTAACTTGGAAGAGGGGGCTGGTGTGTCGGGCATGATAGCCACGCCGCAAACCGCTCAGAATGTAAAGATTAGTATTAAAGACTCGACCGGTGCGGTGGTGAAAACCCTGAATTTGGGTGACATGCCAGAGGGTACTAAAGAGTTTGAGTGGGACGGAACCATGACGACTGGCGAGCAGGCACCGGCGGGCAATTACTCATTTTCGGTGAACGCGACCGTTGGAGGTCAAGCCGAGGAGCTTCCGTTACAAATGCATGCGCGTGTCCAGAGCGTCAGTACGGGCGGTGAGCGAGGCGTTGTTTTGAACCTTAAAGGATTAGGTGGCATCAAGCTTTCTGATGTCTCTGAAATTAGTTAACAAGTGAGGTGACTTATGTCATTTAGTATTGCACTCAGCGGTATCAATGCATCTCAAAAAGATTTAGATGTAACTGCTAATAATATTTCAAACGTCAAGACGTCGGGTTTTAAACAATCTAGAGCTGAATTCGCTGACGTTTATGCGACAAGCATCTTTAATGCCGGTAATACCAAAGTTGGGGACGGCGTTTTGACCTCATCGGTAGCTCAGCAGTTTAGTCAAGGCGCGCTAGAACTCACTGAAAACTCATTGGATATGGCGATTTCAGGCAACGGTTTCTTTGCAACGACAGACGGTTTGGGCTCTCGTGACATGACTTATACGCGTTCGGGTGCATTTAAGCTAAACGATGACAAGTTTATTGTGGATAACCAAGGTAACTTTTTACAGGGTTACCAAGTTAATCGTAATAGCGGAGCAACCACTTCGACGAGTTTAGCGACAACGCAACCTATCCGTGTACCTGATGTGGCAGGAGCTCCTCAACAAACCGAAAATATTTTTACAAGCTTTAACGTTGATGCGCGTTTAACGAACATTCCTGATAATGGCGGTGGCCCACCTCCGACGTCAAACTTTGATCCGGATTCGCCTTCGACTTATAACGCATCAACGTCTGCGACAGTTTACGATTCTTTGGGCGAGTCACATATTCTATCAACTTATTACGTGAAACGAGGCTCAAACCAATGGGATGTTTATGCGACGTTTGACGGCAAAGAAATTAACATGGGTACTGCCGCAAATGCTAATGGAGGTGCTGAGTCCGCAGCCGGGTCGGTAGGCCGTAGAGTTGCCTTTAACCCTGATGGGACGCCTAATGTAGCGGCTCCGAATATCACATTTCCGGAAGCAATTATTGATTTAAACGGCAGTGATCCAAATGGTGACCCTTATCTAACAAATGGTGCGGATGATACGCAAACCGTTCAATTCAACTTTCAGGATGAAACGGGCACAACAGCGCCCACACAGTTTGCTTCTGATTTTGAAGTAACAACGCTTGACCAGGATGGAACAACTGTAGGTCGTCTTACAAATGTTGATATTAGTAAAAGTGGCTCCATTGCAGCAACTTATTCTAATGGTGATGTGCAATACTTAGGGCAGGTTGCTTTGGTTCGTTTTGCGAACGAGCAAGGCCTAACTCAAATAGGTGGCACTAAGTGGCGTGAGAGTATCTCATCCGGCGAACCATTGTCTGGTGAAGCGAATACCGGAACTTTTGGTTCTATAGAAGCATCAGCGTTAGAAAACTCTAACGTAAACCTCACTAAAGAGCTGGTGGATCTGATTACCGCGCAACGTAACTTCCAGGCCAACTCGCGTTCGCTGGAAGTGAACAACACCATTAACCAGACTATCCTGCAGATTCGATAATTGAATTAGCTGGGAAATGTAAAAAAGGACGCCTTCGGGCGTCTTTTTTCGTTTTTGGCACGGAATCTGCATTGTCTAGGGTAACGATCGAAAACGACAAAATTTTGGCTGGAGGTCAGCTATGGACAAAATGCTCTGGGTTGCCATGAGCGGCGCCAAAGAAAACATGAACGCGGTGTCGGTGCGGGCAAATAACCTGGCCAACGCAAACACTGACGGTTTTAAGGCGGATTTGGAACAAGCCCGATCTATGCAGGCGTTTGGCGAAGGCTTGCCAACCCGTGTGTTTGCCATGACCGAAAGTCCTGGGCAGAACTTTGCCGCAGGTGCGCTGCAAACCACCGGCCGCAATATGGATGTTGCCATACAAGACCAGGGCTGGATAGCCGTTCAGGACCAAAATGGCAATGAACGCTATACCCGAAACGGCAGCCTGGAAGTGGGTACCGACGGCCTTCTGAAAAACTCAAAAGGTAACACCATTGTTGGTGACAACGGCCCTATTTTTGTACCCCAGCCTGTCGACAAGCTGACGATTGGAGCTAACGGTAATGTATCTGTTCGTCCTATGGGCGCACCAGAAAATGTTATGGAAGTGATAGGCCGTATCAAGTTGGTGAACCCGCCAAACGGCAATATCGAGAAAGGCACGGATGGTTTGTTCAAACTGAAAGATGACCAAGTTGCGCTAGCCGATGCCAACGTTAGATTACAAATTGGTGCTCTGGAAAGCAGTAACGTCAACAGCGTCGAAGAAATGACAAGCATGATTGCTCTGCAGCGCCAATACGAAATGAACGTCAAATTAATGAAAACCGCCGATGAAAACGCACAGCGCTCAGAGTCTCTGATGCGCATCAGTTAGTCGAAATTTCATTAATGGCGTATAGAGGAGACATAACATGAACCCAGCATTATGGATCAGTAAAACCGGACTGGATGCGCAGCAACGCGATATCTCGGTAATTTCAAATAACCTGGCGAACTCAAGTACGGTTGGCTTTAAGAAAAGCCGGGCAGTATTCGAAGACTTGCTGTATCAAAACATTAACCAGCCGGGCGGCCAGTCTGCTCAGGACACCGAGTTACCGAATGGCCTTATGGTCGGCGCCGGTACCAAAGTGGTCGCGACGCAAAAATCGCATACTCAAGGTAATGTGCAAACGACCGACAACTCGCTGGATGTGATGATTGACGGAAAAGGTTTCTTCCAGATTTTGATGCCGGACGGAACTATCTCCTACACGCGTAACGGTCAGTTTTCACTGAACGAAGAGGGGGAGATGGTGACTTCGGGTAACGGTTATACGTTAGAGCCGGCTATTCAAATTCCTGAAGACGCTATGTCAGTCAGCATTTCTCAGGAAGGTGAAGTGACGGTAACTCAGCCCGGTAACCCGGATAACGTTGTGGTCGGCCAAATTAACCTGGTCAACTTCATTAACCCAGCGGGTTTAGAGCCTATGGGTCAAAACCTGTATCGCGAGACAGCGGTCAGCGGCGCACCACTTGAGGCTGTGCCGGGTGTTGACGGTATGGGTAACACCATTCAGGGGGCTCTGGAAACCTCTAACGTCAACGTGACTGAAGAGCTGGTCAACCTGATTGAGAGTCAGCGTGGTTACGAGATGAACTCAAAAGTGATTTCCTCGGTTGACCAAATGCTGAGCTTCGTCACCCAGCAACTTTAATAATCAATAACAGGTGGCTGTGATGCGTTACTTATTAGCAACTTTAGCAATTTTAGCGGTGACGGGCTGTGCAAGCTCACCGCATAAGCCAATGCCGGATGACCCTTACTACGCACCGGTATTGC
This sequence comes from Idiomarina sp. UBA4520, assembly GCF_002388365.1. Taxonomy (NCBI): domain Bacteria; kingdom Pseudomonadati; phylum Pseudomonadota; class Gammaproteobacteria; order Alteromonadales; family Idiomarinaceae; genus Idiomarina; species Idiomarina sp. UBA4520. Next base: position 43,166 of record NZ_DGMK01000015.1, read on the forward strand.
CGGAAGAGCGTGCACAGCCGGTCGTGCCAACGGGGTCTCTATTTCAGGATGCGTACGCAGACAACCTGTACTCAGACATAAAAGCGCGTCGCTTAGGCGACATTATTACGGTGACCCTGCAGGAGCAGACAACCGCCAGTAAAACGGCAACGACTGAAACCTCTAAAGAAAGCACGGCAGAGCTTGGTGCGCCAACAATGTTTGGACGGGATATTACCGTTGGAGGCAACCCGTTGTCTGCTGGCATTAACGGAACGCGGGACTTTAATGGCGACGCCAGTTCGGATCAAAGCAATCAACTTACCGGTGAAATTACTGTGACGGTGATAAAAGTACTGCCGAATGGCAACTTAATAGTGCGTGGTGAGAAGTGGATGCGCATTAATACCGGCGACGAGTACATTCGTTTAACCGGCATGATCCGGCCACGGGACATAACTGCAGCTAACCAAATTCCATCGACTCGTGTTGCCAATGCACGTATTGAATACTCAGGCACGGGCAGCCTTGCCCAAGTGCAGGAGCAGGGCTGGTTAACACGTTTCTTCAACAGTCCAATTTGGCCGTTCTAAGGAGTTGGGCATGAAAGTAGCAAAACTAATTACCTTAACCCTGTGCTTAGTCTCGATGTTGGTAGCGCCCGTGCAGGCATCTCGTATTAAAGACATTGCATCGGTGCAGGGTATTCGTGACAACCAGCTAATAGGTTATGGTTTAGTTGTTGGTTTGCCGGGAACGGGCGAGCAAACCCCGTTTACTGACCAAACTTTCCGCACTATGCTGGGTAACTTTGGTATTAATGTCCCCGCTAATGAGCGACCCAAAATTGATAATGTGGCGGCCGTTGCGGTGCATGCTGACTTGCCGGCCTTCGCGAAACCCGGTCAGAAAATTGATGTGACGGTGTCCTCCGTGGGCAGTGCCGACAGTTTAACCGGGGGTACCCTGCTTCAAACCTTCTTAAAAGGTGCGAATGGTGAAGTCTATGCTGTCGCTCAAGGCAACCTGATTGTCGGCGGCTTGGGGGCAGAGGGTAACGACGGCTCTCGTATTGTTATTAACACCCCAACGGTCGGTCGTATACCGGGAGGCGCAACGGTGGAACGTGAAGTGCGCACGTCTTTTGGTTCGTCAGACTATTTTACCTTTAACCTGCATCAGTCCGACTTTACAACGGCCAAACGTATGGCTCAGACCATTAATAATTTAGTCGGTGAAGGCGCTGCGCAGGCTGTGGATGCAACTTCGATTCGTGTTCGTGCACCGCGGGATCTAAACCAGCGTGTTAGTTATATGTCCACGCTGGAAAATTTAGAAGTGCAGCAAGCGTCTGCGTCGGCTAAAGTTATTGTGAATTCGCGCACTGGCACTATTGTTGTTGGTCAGAATGTTGAGCTACGACCAGCTGCCGTTGCACATGGCAACATGCAGGTGACTATTTCCGAGAACGTGAACGTCGATCAACCGAATCCGTTTGGTGACGGTGAAACTGTGGTGACACCGCAATCGATTATCGACGTAAACCAAGACGATGCTCGTATGTTTGTATTCCAGCCCGGCACAACGCTGAATGATCTGGTTCGTGCTGTGAATCAAATTGGTGCGGCACCAGGCGACATTATTGCCGTGCTAGAAGCGTTGAAACAAGCTGGCGCGCTTAGCGGCGAACTCATTGTTATTTAAGCCGAGGCTGATATGACAAGCTCAAACGCACAATTCAAACAAGCTGAATTAGCCATGGACACGCACAGCCTGAATGGCTTGCGTGAGCGTGCGTTTAACCCGGATGACAAGCAAGCCTTAATGGAGGCGGCGCAGCAGTTCGAAGCCATTTTCCTGAATATGGTCATGGGCAGTATGCGCAAAGCCAACGCTGTGTTCGAAGAAGGCAACATGCTGGACAGTCGCTACACCAAGATGTACCGCGATATGTACGACCAACAGCTGACGTCGGAATTGTCTAATCAAGGCTCGTTAGGCTTGGCTGAGCTTATGGTTAAGCAGCTTGGTGGTGACGACAGTTATCAACATGGGCACCAGAACCGCTCCGGTGCGAACTTAGATGATCCGCGCATGAAAAACAGAGCGGAAAGACTGAGTGAACACGGTGGTGTCGATGCCGGACTTTATTACGGCAATAAGCGGGTGAATACCGCCAAGCTTAGTGACGGCGAAGCCCATTTTAATAGCCCTGAAAGCTTTGTAGCGGCGCTTAAGCCGCATGCTGAGAAAATAGCGAAACAGGAAGGACTGAACCCGAATGCACTTATTGCTCAAGCGGCTTTGGAAACCGGATGGGGTCAGCGATTAGTACCGGGGCGGCATGGCGGCTCAAGTAATAACTTATTCAATATAAAAGCCGACCAGCGCTGGGCAGGGGATAAATCTCATGTCAGTACACTGGAGTTTGACGGTGATGTTGCCCGCAAAGAGCGCGCCGCGTTCCGTTCTTACTCTAACGTGGAACAGAGCTTGCAGGACTATGTTGACTTTATAAAAGGGCATCCGCGTTATCAGCAGGCACTAAAAGTGGCCGATGACCCGGCGCAGTACGCTGAGGCCCTGCAGTCAGCAGGCTACGCGACAGACCCTAAATACGCACAGAAAATTCAGTCGGTGTTAAATAACCCGGCATTTGCAGACAAAGCGATATAAAGCGCCTGCAACGGGCGGCAAAAATTTGCCGCCTAAACTAAACATTATTCACTCAGTGCCGATAAAGGGCACAGAGTTACTGGAGAAACATCGATGAGTTTTGACTTATTAAATATCGGTAAGAACGGCATACTGGCTCATCAACAGAGCCTGCAAATTACCGGTAAAAACATTAATAATACAAACACTCCGAGCTACGTTCGTGAACGCACCGAGTATATGGAAAGCGAATACGGAGGCCTGGAGCGCTTGCGTGTGCAGCGCATGATCGATGAGTTTGCGAATCGCCAGTTACGAAACGACATTTCCAATGTGAGCTACTACGAAGCGAATTTAGAGCAGGCAGAGCAGTTAGACACCCTGCTAGGTGACAGCACCACAAACGTCGCTTCGTCAGTAGAGAGCTTTTTCAACACACTGCAAGACGCGAATAACGACCCAGGGTCAGTCACCGCTCGCCAGCTGGTGTTGGCAGAGGCTGATGCAATGGTCACTAAGTTCAATGACTTCTCGCAGTACTTAAATGATCAGAAAGGCATTATTAACGATCGCCTGACGCTATCAACAGACAGAATTAACTCAATTTCAAAAAACCTAGCGGAATTGAATTCAAAAATTCAGAATTCGGCTGGGAAAAATAACGACAACGGCGATTTGAATGCGCTGTTGAATAAGCGCGACGAGCAATTAAGAGAGCTAGCCGAGTTAGTAGAATTCAGCACCGTGGAACAAAAAAGTGGGGCGTTAAGTGTAAATTTAAAAAACGGTCAACCCATTGTGCTTGAGAATGGTCGTTTCAACGCTGTTGCTATGAAAAGCAACCCCGATACCGAACGTTTGGAAATGGTGCTAAAAAAAGAGCACAGCGGTGGTAGTGTCAGCGAGTTCTATGTGCCGACAGACGAGTTGGGCGGCTCTATAGGTGGTTACCTTGAGTACCGTGATGAAGTTTTAGTGCCAACGCAAAAGCGCTTGGGACAACTGGCGGTGCGTATTGCAGACTCCATGAATACTCAAAACCAGAAAGGCATGGACTTAGACAACCAACTAGGTCGCAAAATATTCGACTTGTCACAAACTGAGTCGCAAGCGTTACAGTACGCAGACAACACCGGCACAGGTGAAATGACCGTACGTATTTTGGAAGGGGACAGTAAGTCTTTCCCTTCGGAAAACTTACGTATTACTAAAACAGCTAACCCGGACGAATACGAAATAGTACCGGTGAACGAAGACGGTACTGTCGTTAGCGGAGCCGATACTATAACTGTGACGCAAGCGTCGCCGGGAACTATTGATATTAGTGAGCTGGGTATTTCTTTGGACTTAACTGGCGCGGCCAATGCAGGTGACCAGTTCCTTGCAAAACCAGCTGACCGGGCAGCTTCAGAAATTAGCCTGGCCATTCGCCGCCCAGAAGACATTGCATTAGCGAATCCTATTCGGGTGAAAGATGGTATGGATAACCAAGGTGCAGCCGGTATTGAAATAGCGGCTATTAATACCCCTGACGACTATTACGATACTACGAATAATACTTTACTAGGTACTGCTCCTGCGCGCATCGAGGTGACGGGACAGACAGGAAATGCTTATGACCTGGATGTATTCGATAAAGACGGTAATCTTATAAACTCCATTACCGGAACCACCGATCTTAATGGCATTTTAGGTCAGGCGGGTTTAACCGATCCGGACTACGAAGTCGATATTAATGGTGAGCCAGCCGTTGGTGATGAATATACTATCGAATACAACACCAATGGTTTTGATGATAACAGCAATGGTCAGGCAATGGCTGACTTGCAGCGTCAGCAACTCGTCCGCCGCTCTGGCGGCGAAGAAGCAGAGCCGACTATGACCTTTAACGAAAGTTACGGTCGTTTAGTGTCGGACGTGGGCAGCCGAGTGAGCCAAAACCGTGTATTACGAGACTCTGCTGAAGCCATAAAGTCACAAACAGAAACGTTGTATGACTCGCAAGCCGGTGTGAACCTGGAAGAAGAAGCGGCGAACCTTATTCAGTACCAGCAAGCGTACACAGCGTCGGCCCGAATTATTACGACATCACAGACTATTTTTGACACCTTGCTGACGTCATTGAGGTAAGAATTATGCGACTAAGTACTAACTTATTTTTCCAGCGTGGGCTGGACAGCTTACAAACCTCACAGAGTCGGTTGGATAAAATTCAGCTAATGCTGACCAAGCAGACAAAAATTCTAAGTCCGGCGGATGACCCTATTGGTAATTCGCAGGTACTGGCGTTGAATGAAAAAATTGGCCAGAACGAACAGTTCGATCGTAACTCGGTAACACTCGAGAACAACCTGCGCCGTGAGGAGAGTGTGTTAAATAGCATCACTGACTCTATTCAAAAGGCCCGGACGCTGGCTGTTCAGGCAGGTAACGCAAGCTATGATCAAACGAACCGTAAAGCGATAGCATCAGAGTTACGCAATATCGAGACTTCTATTTTTGATTTAACCAATGCACAGGACGAGTCAGGCGAATATATATTTGCTGGCTACCAAAATCGTATTCAGCCCATGGAGTTTAATGACGCAGACCAAGCTTATGAGTATGTAGGCGACCAGGGGCAGCGTACGATTCAGTTGTCACCAACGTTATATTTACCAGCAAATGACCCGGGCAGTCGAGCGTTCTCTAATGTGTCTAAGCGCGTCGACTTTGAATTAACTGGTGGTAATAATTTTATTGAGAAAGTGGAAGTTACCAATCGTGATGCGTTAATCGCGGATACGGAAGCACGTATTGATGCTGGTGACCCGACTGACTTCACGGTTAACTTTACCGGACCGGACACTTATGAAATTGATGACGGCGTTAACCCAGTAGTGGCAGGAACGGTCACCGATGGCAAAGTTGAATATAACGGTATGACATTAGAATTAAACCCAGACAACATGCCAGTTGCTGGTGACTCGTTTAGCTACTCTATTGGTGAACCGGTGTCGCGTAATTTGTTAACGCAAATTCGAGACTTGGCCACTGCACTGGAAGAGTCGGGTCCTGAAAGCAAAGGTTTTCATGAAAGCGAAATTGCTTTTGCGCTAGATGACTTTAATACCGTCATTAGCGACTTAACCGACACGCAAGCGTCTGTCGGCGCTCGATTAAATGTTATGGACAACGCAAAGCTCAGCAACGCTGATATAGAAATAGTGAATAAAAAAGCGCGTGCAGATATTTCCGACGTCGACTACTCAGAAGCTGTAACCGATTTAGTCAAAAACGAAACCATTTACTCAGCCGCCCAACAAGTATTTACTCGTGTAAGTCGTCTAAGCTTATTCGATTACCTATAACCCATCGTTTCCGTTATATGGTGTAGCCTGATGAGATGGTCCCCTCCCTCTTACGGCATCGCAATGTGCCAATATAGAGGTTCAAGCTTCTATAGAAACAGAGTGGAGAGGACCAATGGCTATTGTAAACAGAATTGCCCTGGATTTGGCAAAGGATTTTATTCAGGTTTTGGCGCTGGATGAAAATGAGCAGGAAGTGTTTAATAAAAAGCTACGCAGCAACAAGGTGTTAGCGAAGCTGGCGACGCTGAGCCGTACAGATGACTGTGAAGTGGCCGTTGAGTCCTGCGGCATGAGTCA